>JALZJW010000007.1 GCA_030859565.1 Pseudomonadota bacterium | reverse complement strand
GCGCCGGCCAATGACGAGACGATTTGGGACAATATTGGCACTGTCCGTGTCGAAGTGGGACTGGCGCCCGAACTGGAGGTCGCTCTCGGGCATAAAGTCGTGCTGTCGGTTGATGGAAATCCGTCTGAGGGGGCTGCGGCGACTGACTTCACGCTCCCGAAGATGAATCGTGGCGCACACAGCGTTCAGGCAACCGTCGTCGACAAAAGTGGCGCCGCATTATCCACCTCGCCCACGGTGACCTTTCATTTAAAGAAGCACTCCGTCCTGCTCGGCAATTAAAAGGCGGCGCGGCGCGCGCCGTTCCTTTTTAGAAATTGGTCTGGAAGTTGCCGGGCTTCTATGGTCAGGCCGGAAACCTGCAGCGTTTCATCGGACCTGGCGTAGATTCTTGGGGACATGTTGTTAAGCACTCGACTTTAGGAGTCGGGGGGTGCACTATAATGGTGCGTAGTCACGCGGGATCGCCGCCGACGTCCGTGACCGCGGGTTGGATCGTAGAAAACCTATCCACCGCGATACTGCTGTTTGACAGCAAGCTGCGGCTGCAGCTCGTCAACTCGGCGGGCGAAAACCTTTTATCCGCAAGCGTTAAGAAAATGGCTGGCCAACGCGTCGACCAGATATTCGGTAACGACGCGTTGGCCAAGGCGTTGCAACATGCACTCGACGCCGGCCAGGTGGTCACCGAATGGGATCTCGAAATTGTATCCGCCAACCACATAACGCAATGTGTTGATTGCACGCTCACCCCGTGCGGTAACGGCCACGGGGAGACCGGCGTTCTCGTCGAGATGTCAAGCAGCGACGGACTACGCCGCGTACTCCGCGATGAAGCGGCGGTCGGGCAGCAGAATGTCTTGCGCACGCTATTAAAGGAGATGGCGCACGAAATTAAGAACCCGCTGGGCGGGATCCGCGGCGCGGCGCAGCTCCTTGAATGCGAATTGGCCTCGCCGGCCCACAAGGAATACACCCGGCTCATCGTCGGTGAGGTGGACCGGTTGCGTAAGCTGATGGACCGGATGCTGGTGCCAAACGCGGACCCGCGCGTGACGGCGGTCAATATTCACGAGGTGTTAGAGCACGTGAGCTCGCTGTTGGACGCGGGCACGGACCCTGCGCTGACCATCGTCCGCGATTACGACCCGAGCCTGCCCGATCTTCTGGCCGATCGCGACTATTTGATCCAAGCCTTCTTGAATATCGCCCAGAATGCCGCCCAAGCAGTCTCCTATCAGGGCACGGTCAGCTTTCGTACGCGCGCGCAACGGCAATGCACCATCGGGCTCAAACGCCACCGTTTGGTCATTCGCGTAGATATTATCGATGACGGTCCGGGTGTGCCCGCGAAAATTGCCGAAGACATTTTTTTTCCGATGATCAGCGGCCGATCCAACGGGACCGGCCTGGGACTCTCGATTGCCCGTTCGCTGGTGCATGGCCACGGCGGGCAGATCATTTATTCCTCCAAACCGGGCGAAACCGTATTCAGCGTATGGTTACCGGTTGAGAACGGAACATGAGCGAACAAGAATACATTTGGGTGGTGGATGACGACCGCGCCATCCGCTGGGTATTGGAAAAGGCGCTCACCCGAGCCAGTATGCGAACCCGGTGTTTCGATAACGCCGACACTGCCTTGCACAGTCTCGAACGCGAGGTTCCCGATGCCATCGTCTCGGATATCCGCATGCCTGGGACGGATGGCTTCAGTTTGCTGGAACGGGTCCGCCACAATTTTCCCGGCCTGCCGGTCATCGTCATGACCGGCTATGCCGATCTCGACCGCGCCGTGGCGGCCTTCCAAGGCGGCGCCTTCGAATACCTCGCGAAACCCTTCGACGTTGAGGAAGCGGTCGCGATTATTCGCCGCGCGGTGCGCGGACGGGCCAATAAATCACGCGAGGATGTCGGATTAGAACCGGTGCAAGGCTCGGAGATCGTCGGCTCGGCCCCGGCGATGCAGGAGGTTTTTCGCGCCATCGGCCGCTTGTCACGCTCGAATATCACCGTCCTCCTGACCGGTGAATCGGGCACCGGCAAGGAACTCATCGCGTGCGCTTTGCACCGCCATAGCCCACGGGCGAATAAGACCTTTATCGCGCTCAACACGGCCGCGATTCCAAGAGAGCTCCTCGAGTCCGACCTCTTCGGGCATGAACGGGGGGCGTTTACAGGCGCCGCGACCCAGCGGCAGGGCCGCTTTGAACAAGCGCATGGCGGCACCCTGTTCCTCGATGAGATCGGGGACATGCCGGCCGAGTTGCAAACGCGCTTTTTGCGGGTGCTGGCGGATGGGCAGTTTTATCGCGTGGGCGGTCACGAGTCCATCAAGGTCGATGTACGCGTCATCGCCGCTACCCACCAGGACTTGGAGCAGCGGGTAAAGGAAGGAACGTTTCGCGAGGACCTGTTTCATCGGCTCAACGTCATACGCTTGCGCGTCCCGCCGCTGCGAGAGCGAAAGACCGATATCGGAATACTGGCCAACCACTTCCTCACCACGGCCGCCCATGATTTGGATGTCGATCCCAAGGCCTTACACCCCGATGCCCTGGCCGTGATGAGCGCGTATTCTTGGCCGGGAAACGTCCGCCAGCTCGAGAACGTCTGCCGCTGGCTTACGGTCATGGCCGCGGCCCAGGAAATCCATGTGGACGATCTGCCGCCCGAGCTCAAGGAGTCCAGCCTGGAGGGTGGCGCCGAGGACTGGGAAGCCACGCTACGCCGCTGGGCCGAACGCCATTTGGCCATGGGCGAATACAATTTAGTCCCGAAAGCCTTGGAGACGTTCGAACGGGCAATGATCGAGACAGCTTTATCCAAAACCGCCGGACGGCGGCAGGACGCGGCCAAGCTCCTCGGGTGGGGGCGCAATACCCTGACGCGGAAGATCCAAGAACTAGGGATGGAATAGATTCTCACACATCCAATGTCGTACAGCCCGTAGCCCGTAGATGGGTTGAGCGTAGCGATACCCATCACACCCACGAGCCTTGATATGATGCGCCAATGGTTAACTATCGTCGCAGCCGTCTCGCGGGCGGGAGCTATTTCGTCACTTTCAATCTCGCCGAGCGTCGCTTGCGGCTGTTGACCGAATCACATCGATCCCTTACGCGCCGCCTTTCGGCATGGGCGGGCGCGGCACCCGTTTACGGTACCGTGCGTACGGTGGAATCGGTACCAAGCCAGGGCGGAACCGTCCATGGAAAATGTCAGGGACGCGAGTCCAAAGCGGAGATAATTATACTGGACGGCATCGTAACCGATATTCGCTATTCCGAAGTGGCCGGAAGAGTGCCATTGGATTTCCGCGAAATGCAGCATTTTACGGACATCGTCAGCGCCCGCGGCAACGATATTGTGCAGAAATGGATTGATTTCTTCGTCTTGCACAAATCAGTAAAAACCAGAACGCATCACCAGGAGATTGAAATGAGCCAGATCCCTATCAATATTATTACGGCGAAACCAGTGGGCGATTACTGCCTGCACCTGACATTCGACGATGGCAAGGAACAGACGGTCGATTTCAAACCATTCTTGATCAGCGCACACGTGGATCGCACGCGCGAGAACGCTGTTGCGTTCATGGGCGATCTTTCTGAGCGTCTCGTTAACCGCGTGCAGATTTCGTCTGACTCCCTGCGCTCCTACATGGACACCGTTGAAAAGGCGTTCGGCGCGGATGTGGACTACGGCCAGATTGTTCAATAGGATAGCGAGCGCATGACCAAATCCATTAAAGGGATTGTAGGAAAGCGCTTGACTTACTTGGACTCATCGCCAAAGACGTTGAGCTAAGCAACGTCAAAATGGCATACAAGCGGATAACCATACATCTCAAGGGCGATCCGTCCGACGATGATCATCTTCGGTTATCCGATTTTACATCTCAACTCGACGCGATTCGGGGCGCCCTGAATCGTCTCGAAGAAACCATCACCGATGATGATAAGCGGGCGATTTATTATCGCGTCATTGATCTTCGTCATTCCAGTCCCGCAGCGGTGGTGCTCGATGCAATTCCTACCGATGATTCCAAAGACGACATTACGGCTTTGGTGGTAGATAAATTTGTCGGTGGCATCAAACTAATTCAGCAAGGTATCTCTCCGCCTGGATTTACTTACGATTTGTTTGAGTCGTTCAAGAAAATTGCCGGACCCCTTCGCAAAAGAGTAAGCGAACTCAGCATATCGACGGATAGCGAGACAATAGAAGTTACGAAAGAGATTGAAACGTATATTGACAAGATTGTTGGCCCCGATGAACTTACTCGCGGGTCCATTTCTGGGACGCTTGAGTACTTTAATGTCCACGCCGGGGCGAATCTCTTTCGTATTTATCCGATAGTCGGGCCAAAGAAAGTTGAGTGCCACTTTCCGAATGAATTACTTTCTAAAGCCATTGCGGGTGTAACCAAGTATGTCAACGTAGAGGGGGAGCTTCGTTATAAAAGCAGAGAGCCATTTGCATACGCGATCAACGTCATAGACATTGAGATCTTCCCTGACGATCAGCAATTACCGAGTATCTTGGATTTACGCGGTATAGCCCCATCCGCTACCGGCAACCTAACCTCTGAGGAGTTTGTTGGGTTGATTAGAAATGCGCAGTGGTAAGCCGCTTTTATATTGGGATACGAGCGTATTGCTTGCTTGGATCAAGGATGAGCCCAATGAGATGGAAGGGGTCAACGATATTGCTCATGGCATTCACAAGAATCATTACATTTTATTGACCTCAGCTATTACACTGACAGAAGTATTGGAATCGACGCTTACTGACGAAGCAAGAATTAAATTCAACGATTTATTCAAACGCAAAAATTGTCAGATGGTGGCCGCTGATCTACGTATTACTCAATTGGCTAGTCAAATTCGAGACTACTATCAGAGGCAGAAAAGTGTTGACGGGCTTCCATCGTTGAGCACCCCAGACGCGATACATTTGGCAACAGCTATCCACTACGCCGTGAAGGAATTTCATACGTTCGACGAGAAAGATGATCCAAAGAAACGGCGAGCGCTAATCCCGTTAAGTGGGAATGTCGCGGGTCATCCGCTGGTCATATGCAAACCGCCAATTCCGGCACAGCTAGATCTCTTTGCGCAGTAACAAACGCAATGACAAAGCAGCGCTTAAAGGGTCAGGTGGAATTTCGTCCAGATGGTTGGGAGCGCTTCAAGCGAGCTGCGGGCCAAGGGTCGGGCGCTGCCGCCGCCGAATTGCGCCTATTGCCAAACGAGCCTGTAGGCCGCTCCACGCCCACCGCCGCCCGTAGGCGTCAGGCATCCCTTTTCAACCAGGTCCGCAAGTTCACGGGTAGCGGTGGGGTTCGACATGCTGTTTATGCCGCAACGCACCGACTCGGCCCGCGCAGCGAGCCTCCTTTTCCAAGCCGTACTCCAAGGTGTCGGCCTGCGGCCGACGGCTTGGCGGGTTACGGC
Source organism: Pseudomonadota bacterium (assembly GCA_030859565.1). NCBI lineage: Bacteria > Pseudomonadati > Pseudomonadota > Pseudomonadota bacterium. The sequence goes on along the minus strand of JALZJW010000007.1, from coordinate 46,927 downwards.
GCAAAAAGCGACGCCCAACCCGCCCTACATCTAAGTCGTAGCGAGAGAGGGCGTGTGAGTTTATTGTAGTCGTTTTGTTCAACATTCAAGATGTGAGCATCTAGACTTCTCGGAGACTACACTCCGAAAAGGGGCCCCTGTCGGGGCAGTAGATATCGACAATATTTTATCGATATTGCTTTTGTAAACGCCTATTTCAATAACACAGCAGCACGCTTCGCGAAATAGCTCAAGATCGCATCGGCGCCGGCGCGCTTAAACGCCGTTAACGACTCGAGGATCACGGCGTTTTCGTCCAGCCATCCGTTGCGCGCGGCGGCCATGATCATCGCGTACTCGCCGCTGACCTGGTAGGCGAAGGTCGGGGCGCCGAACGCCTGTTTGACGCGGTACAGGATATCGAGGTAGGGCATGCCGGGTTTGACCATCACCATATCGGCGCCTTCGGAGATATCCAGCGCCACTTCGCGCAGCGCCTCCTCAGCGTTGGCCGGATCCATCTGGTAACCGCGCTTATCCCCGCCGCCTAGATTGGCGGCGGAACCCACCGCCTCGCGGAAGGGAGCGTAAAAGTGAGACGCGTACTTGGCGGCGTAGGCGAGGATCTTGGTATTGACATAGCCGCCCGTTTCGAGCGCCTCGCGTATCGCTTTGACGCGGCCGTCCATCATATCGGAAGGCGCCACCACATCCGCCCCGGCCTCGGCGTGCGACAGGGCCTGCCGGATCAACACCTCGACGGTCGCATCGTTCACGACGTAACCGTTCGCGTCGATCAACCCGTCCTGGCCGTGGCTCGTGAAGGGGTCCAGCGCGACATCGGTAATGACGCCGAGATCGGGACAGTGCCGTTTCAGCGCCCGCACCGCACGCGGCACCAGGCCCTCGGGGTTGTACGCCTCGCCTCCGTCCGGGGATTTTTTCTCCGAGGGAGGTACCGGGAACAATGCAACCGCGGGAATACCGAGTTGCTCGCTTTCCCCGGCCTCCCTAAGCAACTCGTCGATGCTCAGCCGCTCGATCCCCGGCATCGAAAGGATGGCCTCGCGCCGCCCGCTCCCTTCGATGACGAATAGTGGATAGATCAAATCATCCACGGATAATCGGTGCTCGCGCAGCAGCCGGCGCGAAAACTCTGCGCTCCGCATGCGCCGCGGGCGTGTGAGCGGGAATCGCGTCCCATGACCCAGCCCTTTCGGCATCACGCGGATTCGGCCATACGCCGTAGGCTTACATGGTCGATCTTGCCGCTACCGAGCAGCGGCACGGCGTCGAGGTGCACGACCCGTCGCGGGACCGCCAGCTCGGTTTGCCCGCAACGGCGCGCCTCTTCCTGCAGGCGCTCGCGCGTAAGCGCCCCATCCGTGGAGAACAGCACGATCACCTCCCCGCGCTTGGCATCGGGCTGCACCGCGGCCGCGATTCTCTCGACCACCTCGAGCGAGACCATCTCGCCCGCCACCTTGGCGAAACGCCTCAAACGCCCGGTGATCTTCACGAAACCGTCGGCGTCGATCTCGACGATGTCACCGGTGTCATACCAACCCTCTCCTGCCTCCGACCGGGGCGGCTCGATGATCCCCGGTCTCGGATCACGGTAGTAACCGCTCATCAGGTTCGGGCCGCGCACGTGGAGTTGGCCACCGCGCTCGATTCCGGGCACCGGTTGGAGGACGGCGTCGATGCCGGGCAAGAGTTGGCCGACGGTCCCGCTGAGATATGCCATGAGGGTGTTCAGCGCCAGGACCGGCGCGGTTTCCGTGGCGCCATAGCCTTCCAAGATCCGGATCCCGAATTTCTCGAACCAGGCTATCCGCACCGGCTCGCTGAGCCGCTCGGCCCCGGCGATCACATAGCGCAGCCGGAAAAAATCGTAAGGATGGGCAAAGCGGGCATAGTGATTTAGAAAGGTCGGGGTCCCGAACAAGACCGTGCAGGCGCGGTCGTAGATAAGCTCCGGGATCACGCGGTAGTGGAGCGGTGTCGGATAAATAAAGATGCGCGTGCCGGTTAACAGCGGCAACAACGCGCCCATCGTCAATCCAAAGGAATGGAACATGGGCAGAGCATTGAAAATCTTATCTTCGCCTCCCAGATCGATAACGGCCCGGACCTGAGCGATATTCGATAGCAGGGCGCGATTAGAAAGCACGACGCCCTTGGGTTTGGCCTCGGACCCCGAGGTAAACAAAACCACGGCGGGATCCTCGGCGCCGGCGACGGCGCCCACCCAACGCGGGAACCACAGCGCATAGCCGGCGAGCCACAAACGATCCGCGAGACCGAACGCGCGCCGGAGATCCTCGAGATAGACCACCTTCACATCCCGCAGCGCTTCGACGACACCTCCGAGGCGCGCCGTCTCGATAAAGGCTTTCGAGGTCAAGACGGTGTGGATAGCCGCGATCTCGCACGCGTTTTTTAGCCCCTCGGCGCCGGCGGTATAGTTGAGCATCGCGGGGACGCGGCGAAACGCGCTCATGCCGAACACCAGGGCGACGGTAGAGACGACATTCGGCAACAGGATGCCGACGTTTTCTCCCTCCCCGGTGATGCGGGCGCACAAGCGGCCCAGGGTGAGCGTTTGCATCAAGAACTTGCCGTAGCTGTATTCGATGCCCTTGATGTCTTCCGCGATCAAGTGACGCCGGCCGAAGATCTCGACGGCATCAATGAGCCCGGCGTAGAGCGTATGGATGGGATGCGAGCTGAAGATCATCCCTTGCATGAGCTTGCGCATACCCTCGCCCGCCTTGCGGCGCCGTTGTTTGGCGCTGGCGCCTTCGGGAATATCGAGGCGCGCCGGGTCGAGGATCGACACCGTGACCCGCGGTAGCAGCCGCCTCGGATGACGCCCGGACACGCGGCTGAAAAAGGAGCGGGCCGGGCCGTCCAAGCGCACCGGAATAATCGTGGCGCCGCTACGCGCGGCGGCGAAGGCCGGACCGTCGTAGACTTTCATCAGGCTCCCGGTAATGGTGATTCTGCCCTCCGGAAAGATCAGCACCGGCCGGCCCGCTTCCAGCAGTCTCACCACCCTTTTCATGGCGTAGGGGCTGGTAGGGTCCACGGTCAGGAAATCGACGAGGTTTAACGCCAGCCGGAACCACGGATTCTCTGCCACGTGGGTGTGAATGACGAACACCGGATCCAAAGGCAAAAACAAGGCTAAGATCAAGCCGTCCAAAAACGATTGATGGTTGGCGATGATAAGCAGTCGCTGTGGGTTTAAAGCGCTGATCTTCCCTGTTACCTCGACCCGAAACAGCAGCCCGACGACCCGCCGCAAAACGGGGCGAAGAACGGATTTCAGTAGCTTAGTGCTCACGATCCCCCACCTCATTTAAGACCGAGCCACGGCGAGTGGCGTGTGCGCCATTTCGATGAGCGCGTAGCAACCCATTAAATACTATACTCCGGCGCCCGCGCAACGCTTGGCGGGACGCCCACGGGTTGAAATTGGAACCGAGATCGCGCATATAAGGTCGCACAGGGCGATCATCGGCGATCGGTTAATCAAGATATATCGCCTGCGGGGTGAGTGAACCAATGAAAGATAAAGATCCCTCCCGGCTCCCGGAAAAATCCTCGCGCCGAGCCATCGACAGCTTTCTGCGCCAAGTCGCCGGTCTCCCGACGCTCAAGCCTGGCGGGCAGCGCGGACGGCTGATCTTTGCCATGGATGCCACCGCGAGCCGGGAACCCACCTGGGATCAAGCTTGCCGGATCCAGGCACGGATGTTCACCGAAACCGCCTCTCTCGGCGGGTTGGATATCCAGTTATGCTATTACCGCGGCTTCCAGGAGTTCGAGGCGACGGCCTGGCTGCATGAGCCGATTGCTTTATTGCGGCACATGACGGCCGTACATTGCCTGGGGGGATACACCCAGATCGATAAGGTGCTAAGCCACGCTGTCCGGGAAGGCCGCGGCACCCGCGTGCATGCCCTGGTCTTCGTGGGCGATTGCATGGAGGAAGACAGCGACCGCTTGTGCCACCGCGCCGGAGAGCTGGGGATCCTCGGCATTCCCGCATTCGTATTTCAGGAGGGCGACGATCCGGTCGCGGAGCGCGTCTTCAGACAGATCGCGCGCCTCTCGAACGGAGCCTACTGCCGTTTCGACTCGAGCAGTCCGCGGCAACTGCACGACCTGCTGAGCGCCGTCGCCGTGTATGCCGCCGGCGGGCGCGCCGCGCTGGAGGATTTTAGCCGGCAGCGCGGCGGCATCGTCCTGCAACTGCCCCATCAAGTTCGCAAAGGTTAGCGCCCGTGCGTCTTGTGCTCCTCGCGCTAGGCGCGACCCTCGTTGTGATCGTCGCGTGGCGTTGGTTTCTTCGCACCCCGCCCGCGGTCATCGCCAAGCATCTGCGGCAAGTCCTCCTCGCCCTCGGGGCCGTGGCGTTATTATTCGTGGCGACCACCGGCCACCTGAATTGGCTGTTGGCGCTATTCGGTGCGTTGCTGGCGGTGGCCATCCGGCTACTCCCCTTGCTCCACTTCGCCCCGCTATTACAGCGCCTATGGCGGCAGATCCGGCCCCAAGTCGGCGCTGGCGGCGATGCCCGCCGATCGACGGTCGATGCCCGCTACGTGCGCATGTGGCTGGAGCACGGTAGCGGTGAAATCGACGGCGAGGTCTTGGCGGGCCCTTTCGCGGGTACAAGGCTGAGCGCGCTAGGCCTAGCGGATCTTGTGAATATTTACCGTCATTGCCGGGCTAACGATGCCGACTCGGCCGCGTTACTGCAAAGCTACCTCGAACGGGTCTATAGCGAGGAATGGAAGACCACGGCGAGCACTGAGGCGGGCCGTGAATCGCAGCCCGGCCGCGCTTCCATGACACCCGAGGAGGCCTACGCAGTCCTGGCTTTAGTTCCCGGGGCGAGCAAAGATGAGATCATCGCCGCCCATCGGCGGCTTATTCTGCGTTTCCATCCCGACCGCGGCGGGTCCGACTATTTGGCCGCCAAGATCAATCAAGCGAAAGACTTCCTGATTAAGGAACCTAGCGCGTGATCCGCCGTGCGGTATGGAAAGATCTCACGCCGATTCAGCGAGCTTAGCCGCTTGTTATTCATAAAAATTCAAGAAAATGATGCAACTTACGATAACCATTCACGTTTCCTTTGGGAACGCGAACGCGGGACCTGATCCCGCACTTGGGCCTGCCGCACAAGTTACCGCGGCAGGGTCTTCCTAACACGAGTCGATGGGAGTGATATAGACAATGGCAACGAAAGTGAAAAAGATGGTAAAGGCGGCTTCTAAGACGGTCAAGCGGCCCGCCCCCGCCCGCAGGAAAGCGGTCGCAACGAGCGCCGAGCGCCCGGTCTCCGCCAGCAGAAAGGCGCCGGCCAAGCGCGCTTCCGCCAAATCCAAGTAATAAATCTACTTCGGCGTCTCCGGTTCTATTCGGAACCGGAGACGCTGGGTTGAGGGACGGGCGTGCGGTCCAGGTCTCTTATCCGCCCTTCGGCTACTCTTGCTTCCTACCACTGAATGAGGGCTTGCCGCCATCAAGGCGGGAAGCGATCGTTTTTTTCGGTAATGTTGCTGTTTGAATTTTGGCTATCGGCTACCAGCAGCGGACATTCTCCACGTACTGGATCAGGTGACGACGTCCTCTTCCCCCCTTATCCCGACGCTACTCCACCTTGATGTCCCGAAAAGTCTTCAAATAAAAGGCATCACAAAGCAGCTTCATCATCGTCGCTTCGCTTAGCGTGATCTTAGGTTCCGCCTCTTTACCTGTGCTCAGCTGATCGCCTAGGCTGAAGTATTTATCTCTCTCGTCGAACTCTGGCAATACTTCATCAAGAAACTTGTCGAAGCCTCGTCTGAATTGGTCCTCTTTCTCCCAGTATCCGTACTGGTGTAGCCCAGCTTTGAGCGAATGGAAAAAGTTACCGAATACGTTATGTTCGCACTGCCAGTGAACATCATTGAGCGAGAGGAAGGTCAGCCCGCCAACGTAGTAGTCGAAGGGTTTATGCTTCTCGCGGTCTCCAAATTGTGGTAGTTTTGCAAAACACATCGCGGTGTTCTTCAAATCTGCCGCCGTCAGCGCCCTCTTTCCCCAATCAATCTGAAGTGCTGGCGACCGTTCAACGCCGATCTCCACGTTCCCTTCTAGGTCGGTGATCTTCTCGTAATAGCGACTTACTTGCTCAGGAATTCTCCACCAGAAGAAACCCATTGACCCGATATTTAGTGCAACCGCGAAGCGACGTGCCAGACCCCATCCATGCCACCATAGGGCACTAACAGGCACATTTTTGGGCAACGTGAAGTCGACGAAGAGTTGGTTCTTTTTCTTGTCAACTGGATGAATCTGAATCCAATTCGAGACTCTATTCCATTGCGCGAGAGGCTTAGGGCGTATCGAATGTGAAGCTGACAAAATTCTTATTCTGAGCCGCCACTTGTCCTCTAACGCATCAGCCCCCTTTGGGAGTTTGCGCCGCAGTTCCTTTTGAGCTAGGGCGTAATTTTCGGCTTCATTCGCGTCGAATACCTCTTTCAACCATGTCATCCATTCCCTAGAGGCTCCGTCCTTCTCGGCAAGTTTCTCCATCGATTTTTTCCCAAACATTAACTTCAGCTTGTCCGGATCTTCACTCGCGCTGACAAACCAATTGAGAAGGTCTTGCGCATGTGCCTCCAGGGGCTTCAGCTTTACGGCCTTCGCCATCTCCAGGCGGGTGCTTGCCATGCGGATGAGATTGTGCGCGTCGTCCTTGGTTACGGCTTCTGATGGAACACTGAGGCCTCTGTTAGACAAGTCTACATACAAGCCGCGGACTCGCGTTTCGTGGATGGAGGTAGCCATCAAGTTGAGGTCGTCGAAGAACCTCTTATCGATGACCTTTTGACCAAAGAGCGCTCCGAAAAATGACCAGAAAATCTTTTTCGTATGGTCTAGAGCATGTTTCGCTGCCCAGGACGGTGTTTCTTCTCGTGTCCGCCCCATCGCCTCAAGACCGATGAGTTCAGCCTTACCGATCTCCTCCAACGCGAGGGTCGCAAGATGGTAGGCGATGTTGGGCAAGCATTCCTTTTGGACAGCTCTGGCGCCGCGGAGGAGGTCAGAAGCGTGCGCAAGGCAAGCATCGCGCCCGGGCTCGATTCGGGTCAAAAATCCCGGTTCCGAAACCTTCGCCGAGCCGTCACCATCGGATTCGGACGCTTCTGCCTTCACGTTGACGAGTTCCCGCTTATAGTACGTTGCGATATTTTAAGGGACAAAAAGGGCGACAACGAATTGTTTCTCTCGCCCCTCCGGTACCTCGAACGGGTTGATGAGTACGGCCTATGCCATGGCTTGTACCGCTCGAATGACTGCTCAGGGTTGGAAGCCGAAATTCAAACTGAGACACTACCTTTTTTTCAGCCACCCCCTCTGTCGAGCGATACGTGGACGTCATGCCGGTCACATCTCCGAGATCTGAGATTGAAATAGTGCCCGATCGGCGTATCCTCGTTCAATGCCGGTAGCCCGCAACCTGTAACACGGTTCGTGGTCGCCGAGCAGCAGATTGAGTCCTCCCTAGGGTTCTGTACCTCAAATAAGCCAAAAAATACCGTCGGCGTCGAAACCCAGATTCGTCATTCCCGCGGAAGCGGGAATCCAGCGCCAACCTATGCTCCGTATGGATTCCGGCTCGCGTCCGCTGCGCGGACTTGGCCGGAATGACGGGTCTGTGTTATGCGACGTGTTTTGTGACACTCCACTAGGCATGCCATCGATATGAGGACCTGCGGTACTGCTCGGGAGACTGTACCATACCGGCCACCGGATTGAGTTAAAAACTAAATCACTACCACCACTTTCCGCCTATGAAAATCCTGGAATACAGCGATTTGGACATCTCCGGCGTCGAGCCGCAATACCGCAAGCTCATCGGCATGATCGAGCACGGCGACTTCTACTCCGCCGAGACCAAGAAGCTTACCCCGAGCGAGTACTATCGGGCGAAGCTCGATCACAGCAATCGCCTGCTGTTCACGCTTCGCCGCCACAACGGCGAGCGCTACGCCCTCATCCTTGAGGTCATCCGTAACCACGCCTACGAGCATTCCCGCTTCCTGCGCGGGGCTCGGATCGAAGAGGACAAGATCCCACCTTTCAAGCCCGAGGATCTCAACGAGAATACGCTACCCGCACTCGCCTACGTGAACCCGGCCCGCGCGCGCTTTCACCTCCTTGACAAAGTCATTTCGTTTGACGATGCGCAGGACGCGCTGTTCCGATTGCCACCGCCCCTTATCGTCATCGGTTCGGCCGGCAGCGGCAAGACGGCCTTGACCCTCGAGCGGATGAAGCTTCTGCAGGGCGAGGTTCTCTACGTGACTCTGTCGCCCTTCCTCGCCCAGAACGCCCGCAATCTCTACTACGCGCACGCTTACGAGAACGAAGAGCAGAACATCGACTTCCTCTCGTTCCAGGAGCTCCTGGAGACCCTGCGGGTGCCGGCGGGCCGCGAAGTGACTTATGGCGTCTTCAGGGGCTGGTTCAGCCGCCATCGGCAGCACTGCAAATTCGCCGATGCCCATAAGCTGTTCGAGGAATTGAAGGGGGTGCTGAGCGGCGCGGATGTGGAAACACCGTACCTCTCGCGCGCCGAATACCTCGACCTCGGGGTCCGCCAGTCCATCTTCCTGCCCGAGGAGCGGCCCCTAGTATATGAGCTCTTCGAGAAGTACCTCCTCTATCTCAAGGAGAACGGTCTCTTCGACAGTAATTTGCTTGCCCACCAGTACCTGGGCCTGTGCCAGCCGCGCTACGACTTCGCGGTGGTGGACGAGGTGCAGGACCTCACTAATGTCCAGCTCGCCCTTATCCTGCGCAGCTTGAAGGGCGCGGGCAATTTCATCCTGTGCGGCGACTCCAACCAGATCGTGCATCCCAATTTCTTCTCCTGGGCCAAGGTGAAGAGTCTGTTTTACCGGGACGACGCGCTCGACGCGAAGCGGGCATTGCACCTGCTGCGCACCAACTACCGCAACTCGCAAGCCATCACGGTCATCGCCAACCGTTTGCTCAAGGTGAAGCAGCGGCGCTTCGGCTCCATCGACCGGGAGAGCAATTATTTGATAGACAGCGTCCCCGGCAACACCGGCTCGGTGGAGCTACTCCCCGACACGGACACGCCCATCAAGGATCTCGACGAGAAGACCCGCAAGTCCACCCGCTTCGCGGTGCTGGTGATGCGCGAGGAGGACAAACTCAGAGCGCGCGAGCGCTTCCGTACGCCGCTGCTCTTTGCCGTCCATGAAGCCAAGGGGCTGGAATACGAAAACGTCATCCTGTACAACTTCCTCACCCACGACCGCGGGTCCTTCAACCACGTCGCCGCGGGCGTGAGCGCCGCGGACCTCGACGCCGACCTCGCCTACGTCCGCGCCAAGGACAAGGCCGACAAGTCACTGGAGATCTATAAGTTCTTCGTCAATAGCCTCTATGTCGCCCTCACGCGGGCGGTGAAGAACCTCTATGTCATCGAATCCGACACCCGCCATGCGCTCTTGCAGCTCATGGGCCTCGAAGACGGGCGGGACCGCCTGGACATGGCGGCGCAAAGCTCATCGCTCGATGAATGGCAGCGGGAGGCGCGGCGGCTCGCGCTACACGGCAAGGATGAGCAGGCCGAGGCCATTCGGCGCGAGATCCTGCACGCCCGCGCCGTCCCTTGGGAGGTGCTAGTCCGCGAGCGCTACCTGCAAACACTGGATCGCGCCTTCAACCCAAAGGAGGTCTCCACCAAGCCCCGCCAGCGCCTCATGGAATATGGCGCCGTGTTGGGCGACTCGAGCCTCCTCGGGCGGCTGGCCAGCGCCGGCTATCTCCAGGCCGAGGACGGGGAGAGGCTCGCGTCCCGACTCCGCAACAAACATCTGAGGTCTTACGAAGGCAAGAGTTTCAAGGACGTGCTGGCCGACGCGGACGCCTACGGCGTGGACTTCCGCACTCCCTTCAACCTCACACCGCTGATGTGCGCCGCCATCCAGGGTAATGCGGTGTTGGTGAAAGCCCTGCTCGACAAGGGCGCCAACCCCGATCTTACCGATAACCACGGGCGAACGGCCCTCCACCACGCGCTGCTGCGCGCCTATACCACGCCGGACTTCGCTAGCGCACGCCTTGGGGATCTCTACCCTCTGCTAGCGCCCGCGAGCGTAAGCGTCAAGGTGCAGGACCGTCTGGTCAAGATCGACGGCCACACCGTCGAGTTTTTCCTGTTCCACTCCATGGTGGCGCTGCTCCTGCGCAAGATCGGCGAAGCCGCGTACGTCGTGGCCGGCTTCAGCACGGCCGATTTCTTGGAAGCGATTCAGGCATTCCCGGAGAACGTGTTGCCCGCCTACCGCAAGCGGCGCGCCTACCTGAGCGGCGTGCTCGCCCGTAACGAGGTGGCGCGGGACTATCCGTACAACCGCCGGATCTTCGTGCGTCTTCGACAAGGTTATTATGCGCTCAACCCGCGGCTTTCCTTGCGCGTGGGTGAGGAATGGGTGGACCTTTACGAGCACTTGGGCCGGCCGTTGCTAGAGGCGCATGGCCTGCCACCCGTACGCTTCTTCTTCGAGCAGCTTGCGGGTGCGTCGGCGCGCTCGGAAAGCGCGAACGATCCGCAGCGCGCCGGGGCGTCTCCGGCTAACCCACCGTCTAGCCCGGTCGGCGATCGTGACCTCGCGCATCCTGCCTCGTCGCAGCTAGACCTGTTTGGCGACTGATCGCGGTCGCGAGGGGAGATCATGTCCCTTCCACAAGGCATAAATAGCCGGGAAGACGACCAGCACGATCACCAGCGACGGGAATCGGTCCCAGGTGCCACACAGGATACCAGTGAACCTCAATCGCCAGTTCCTCACAGCGTCATGCCGGACGCCTTCAGGCGGCCCTTCCGGAGCGCCCGCACCTTCATGATGTAGAAGATGACAGGGATGTTAATGAGCACGTGGATCGTCGAGGTGATCATCCCGCCGATGATCGGCGCCGCGATCGGCTGCATGACGTCGGAACCGACCCCGCTGCTCCACATGATCGGCACAAGCGATGCCATGACGACGCTCACCGTCATCAGCTTCGGCCGCAGCCGGAGCACCGACCCGCCGATCGTCGCTTCCAGGACGTCACGCTCGGTGATCTCGCCGCCGCGGTGAAGACGCTTGTCCAATGCTTCGTGGAGGTATACCACCATGATGACGCCGGTCTGGACCGCCACGCCGTAGAGCGCGATGTAACCCACCCAGACCGCGACCGAGAAGTTGTAGCCGAGCAGCCACTGGAGAATGACGCCACCGGTCATCGCATAGACCACCGATAGCATCACGATGCTGGCCTCGGACGCCGAACGGAACGTCATGTAGAGCAGCATGAAGATGATGAAGAACACGATGGGGATGAGAATCTTCAACCGCTCCCGGGCCCGCACCTGGAATTCGTACTGGCCGGTCCACTGCAGCGTGTAGCCGGGCGGGAGCTTGAGCTGCGTGTCGATGGCGCGCCTTGCGCTGTCGACATAGCCGCCGATGTCCCGCGTCGAGGCATCGAGGTACACGTAGCCCGCGAGCTGCGCGTTCTCGTCGCGGATCATCGCAGGCCCGGTCGTCAGCGTGATGTCGGCGAGCTGCCCGAGCGGCACGTGCGCCCCCATCGGCGTCTTGACCAGCACGCGCTGGAGCACCGACAGGTTATCGCGAAACTCCCTTTGGTAGCGGACATTTACCGGATACCGCTCCCGGCCTTCGATGGTGAGCGTCACGTTCTCGCCGCCGAGCGCGGATTGAATGACGTCCTGCACGTCCTCGATCGTCAGGCCGTGCCTGGCGATCGCGTCTCGGTCGATGCGGATGTCAGTGAAGTACCCCTGGGCGACGCGTTCGGCATACACGCTGCGGGTCCCCGGGAGATCCTTCAAAATCCTCTCGATCTGCTCGCCGAGACGCTGGATGACCTCCAGGTCGGCGCCGAAGATCTTGATCCCGACGGTGGTCTTGATGCCGGTCAGCAGCATGTCCAGCCGGTTGCGAATGGGCTGCGTCCAGACGTTGGGGAAGCCCGGGAACTGCATGGCCGCGTCCATGTCTGCCTGCAGACGCTCCATCGTCATGCCGGGGCGCCACAGCTCCTGCGGCTTGAGCGTGATGGTAGTGTTCACCATTCCCATTGGGGTGTTGTCCGTGGATGTGGTGCCGCGTCCGACCGTCCCGAACACCCGTTCGACCTCCGGGAACTGGCGGAGAATCTTGTCCTGTACCTGGAGCAGACGCGTCGCCCCGGTGATCGACAGCCCCGGCGGCGACGTCGGCATATAGAGCATCGACCCCTCGTAGAGCGGCGGCATGAACTCGCTGCCGATTAGGAACAGCAAAGGGATCGTCAGCGGCACAACGGCGAAGTTGATGAGCAGCGCCGTCCACTTCCACCGCAGAGCGAGGCGGATGATCGGGTCGTAGAGCCAGGTGAAGAACCGCGACACGGGGTTCTGCGACTCTGGCTTCAGGCGCTTACCGCGGATGAAGATGGTCATCAGCACCGGGACCAGCGTGATCGCCAGCAGTGAGGCGAAGATCATCACGGACGTTTTCGTGAACGCTAGGGGGCGAAACATGCGCCCCTCCTGCGCCTCGAGCAGGAAGACCGGCACGAACGAAATGATGATGATCGCCAGCGCGAAGAGGATGGGGCGGGCGACCTGTTTGGCCGCCCGGATGATGACGCGTGGCTGCTCCTCATAGGGGACCGAGCCTTGTCCGTGTGGCTCGCCCTCGCCACCGGCCTCGACGGCACGTTCGGGCTCTGACACATTGCGGTAGGCGTTCTCCACCATGACGATCGACGCGTCGACGAGCACGCCGATGGCAAGCGCGATCCCCCCCAACGACATAATGTTGGAGCTGACGTCGAGATAATACATCGGGATGAACGAGGCGACGACGGCGATCGGCAGGGCCAGGATCGGAATCAGCGCCGACCGGAAGTGGAACAGGAAGAGGATGATCACGAGCGAAACGACGATCGATTCCTCGATCAGCGTGCGGCGCAACGTGCCGATCGATTCGCCGATCAGCCAGGATCGGTCGTACGTCGGGACGATCTTGACGCCGGCCGGCATGGCGCCCTGAACCTCCCGCAGCTTGGCCTTCACTCGGTCGATGACCTTGAGCGCGTTCTCCCCGAAGCGCATGACGATGATGCCGCCGACAACCTCGCCCTTGCCGTCCAGCTCGGCAACGCCGCGGCGGATGTCAGGGCCGAGGCGTACCTGCGCCACGTCTCCCACTCGGATCGGGGTGCCTCTTGGATCGGCGCCGAGTGAAACCTTCTCGATGTCCGACGTCGACTTGAGGTAGCCGCGGCTGCGCACCATGTACTCGCGTCCCGCTAATTCGAGCACGCGCCCCTCGACGTCGTTATTGCTCGCCTTGATCGCCTGGACGACATCTTTCACCGACATGTCGTACGCGGCGAGCTTGTTCGGATCGAGATTGACCTGGTACTGCTTCACGAACCCGCCGATGCTCGCCACTTCGGCCACGCCCGGGATCGACGCGAGCCAGTACCGGAGATACCAGTCCTGGAAGCCGCGCAGCTCTGCCAGGTTGTGCCGGCCGGTCTCGTCGACCAGCGCGTACTCGAACACCCAGCCGACGGCGGTCGCGTCAGGTCCGATGACCGGGTTCACTCCTTCGGGCAGCTTTCCGCGAATGCCCTGCAGATACTCCACGACGCGACTGCGCGCCCAGTAGATGTCGGTGCCGTCCTCAAAGATGACGTAGACGTAGGAGATCCCGAAGTCGGTAAACCCCCGGACCGCCTTGACGCGCGGCGTCGAGATCAGCGTGCTGACGATCGGATAGGTAATCTGGTCTTCGATCAGATCGGGACTCCTGCCCATCCACTCCGTCGAGACGATGACCTGGACATCCGAGATGTCGGGTACCGCGTCGAGCGGCGTGGAGGTCATTGTCCAGATCCCCCAGAACGTCAGCACCAGGGTCCCGGTGAAAACCAGAAACCGATTCCCTGCGCACCAATCGATGATTCGTTCGATCATGACTTTTCAGTCTTGCGGCATTCCGCCCGTTGACGGGCCGTGCCGCTCATCGCGCCACCGCCGTCAACTGCTTGCTGCCGAGCCGCCGGCCCGCGCGCGTGACGTTGATCGTCACGTTCCAGCGGCCGGCCATCATCACCTGCCCGGGTCCGCGATACACGCCGCCGCCGGCCGGCGGCAACGTGGCTTCATTCCGCATCGCCGGCATGTTCATGGAGGGCATGGCCGCCATGTAGAAGATGATGGAGACGTCCGCATCGGCAACCGGCTGACCCGACGGGTCCTTCACCGTCACCTCGAAGACATTGTCGCCGGTCTGCGGGGGATCGGGTTGCGATCGAAAGAGGATGTCCAGGCGCTCCCGTTCCCCGCCGCCCGGCGCCGCGGCCGGCGCCGCCTCGAAGCCCTGGAGCGCCGCGCTAAGCTGGCTCTCGGAGTCGAGGAAGAACGTGGCTCCCGTCGCGACCTGTTCCCCTTCGTTCAAGCCCTTGAGGATTTCGACCGTGTCACCCAGGCGGCGACCGATCGTGACGCGACGCGGCTCGAAGTACCCGTCGCCTTGAGCGACGAAGACGACCTGCTGCTTGCCGGAATCGAGCACGGCGTTGACCGGGACGGTCAGGCCTGTGCCGGCCCGACCGCGCAGCTCGACGTTCGCGTACATGCCCGGCTTGAGGCGTCCGCCCCGGTTCGCGAACTCTAAGCGGGCCTTGACCGTACGCGTCTTCTCTTCAACGTACGGGTAGATGTAGATGACGCGCCCGTGGAACAGCTCGCCCTGATAGGCATCCAGCGTCACGATCGCCGGCTGACCCACGCCCACAAGCGGCACCTCCTGCTCGTAGATGTCCGCTTCGACCCACACCACCGACAGGTCGGCAATCTTGTAGAGGGTCTGCCCCGGCATGACGTGCATGCCTTGGCGCGCCTGCTTCTCGATCACGAATCCATTGACCGGCGACCGAAACGCCATCGCCGTCTGCGGCTTCCGCGTCCGCTGGAGCTGCGCAAATTGATCGGGCGGCAGATCCCACAGGTCGAGGCGCTGGCGCGCCAATTCCACGAGACGTTCGGAGGACTCGCGCGCGTCCGGGATCTGCGACTGCTTGATCTGATCGCGCGTCTTCAACGCGAGCAGGTACTCGTTCTGTGTGTTCAGCAGTTCCGGGCTGTAGAGGGTAAAGAGCGGTTGTCCCTTGCGGACGTAGTGGCCCGTGTAATCCACGTAGAGATCGCGGATCCAGCCTTCGAGCTTCAGATTCACATCAGCCAGCCGGGTTTCGTCGTACCGCACCAGCCCGATCCCCCGTATGGTTGGAGACACGCTCGTGCGTTTGACGGGCACCGTGCGGACTCCGATCAGTTGCTGCCGCCTCGGGTCGATGGTGATTTCGGCCCGGGCTTCACTCGCGTCCGGCGCGGGCGCTGCGCCATCCGCACCGGCGGGAGCTGGCGCTGGCGGCTGGGCGGCGCCCGCGGCCGGAGTTTCAACCTGCGCCCGGCCAATCACCGAGCCAATGAACGGCGCCGCTGCCAACCGCCCGCGCAACGCATAGAGGGTGCCTCCGAGCGCTCCTAGCGCAAGCAGAACGATCAGCAGCAGGGCGGCGCGAGGCCGGCTCGAGATCCGCATGGTCAGTTCACCTCTCCCGTGTTGACGGCCGTCGTCCCGGCCAAAGGGTGTGGACTCCTAACGAGGAGTCCGTACCTGCGGGGCTAGCTCCGCTGCCCGGTTTTGCTCCCGGTACAACGGGCCTGGGCAATTCTTGTCCCACGGCCCGCTCCAACTCTGCCCAGGCCCGCTCAAAATTTGCCGCGGCCATGAGGTGCTCAAGATGAATCTGCTCAATAGCCCGCACGCTGTCGATAAGCGAGAGGAAGTCGAGGGTGTCGGTCTGGTAGCCGATCTGCGAGGCCTGCAGAGCCTGCTCGGCCTGGGGGATGTGGGTGTAGCGGAAAAGGTTAAGCTGCTCTAGAGCGGTCTGCGCTTCCACTAACGCCTGTTTGACCTCAAAGAGCGCCAAATCCTTAAGACGCCGAAGCTCACCCTGCTCAGCCTGAAGTTTAGCCGTGGCCTGGTCCACTCCGGCGTCGTACTTGTACTTGAACGCCAGGGGAATCGAGGTGGAAACCGAAATCCCAAAGCCGTCCCGCTCATCGAAGTTCACAAAGCGGTTGATAGAAATCTCGAAGTCCGGATAATAAGCCTTGCGGGCCAAGGCCAGGGCCAGGCGTTCCTTATCCAAGGCTCGGGTCTGGGCCAGGAACTCCGGCCGGATCCTGAGCGTTAGCTTCTCGAGCTCGGTCATCGAATATGGTACAGCCGGAGCGGGAGGATTTTGGGGCGCCCCCAGAGGGGCTTCTGGAGGGCGGCTGAAGAGCGCATTGAGCCGCGCTTGCGCCTTACCGAGCGCCAGGGTCTCGGTGGTTAACCGGTTGATCATGCGCGTGAGTTCCACGTGGGCACGCAGGACATCGGACTGAGAGACCTGGCCCACCGCGTACTTTTGCTCGGCGATGCGCGCAAACTGGGTCACCAGCTCCTGATCCCGGCGGTAGACTTCGAGGTTCCGGTAGACCAGCCAGAGAGCGTAGTAGGCTTTCTTGACCTGCGCCACGGTGTCGATCTCCTCGGCCTTAAGCTCGGCCTCTGTCTTCTCTGCGTCCTTGGAGGCCATTTCACCTTTCAACCGGAGCTTGCCCGGAAAGGGGACCTTTTGCGATAGCTTGAAGATATTGTTACCCGCCTCGTCGATGCGGAAGTTCTCAGGAGCATTCCAGGCCTCCCAGGTCACCATCGGGTCCTCATAGGCCGATGCCTGGGCAGGTACCTTCTGCGCAGCCTGGACGCGGCTCCTGGCCGACCCGATGGCCGGGTTATGGTGCCGGGCATAGGCCAGAGCCGCTTCAACCGTTAACACCTCACCTGTCAAGGATGCTGCCCCCTCTGTTTCATCCGCTGTTTCGTCTACTCCGACTTGCGGAGGGTATTGGCCTTCGCCTGTCAGACCAGGGTTGGAGAAAACCAGCGCCGGCCTCAGCAACCACAGGCAAAGGCCAATGATAAGCGGCGCCCACACCCTCTTGCTTCGTATCGTGCTCATTCTTTCCCCCTCGTCCTCGCCCCTCGCCAAGCGGCTTCCCGCGCTGGCAACGTGGGGTTGGCGGCAAGAGTCGCCGCCACGAATTGTTCCGCGGAGACTTCCGTGAGCCCGACAAACGGCGCGTCATCCGCGCCCAGGAGCGGCCTCGATAGGCCATAAAGAATCAGGGCCAGCGAACCTGGCCAACGATAGCAATCGTGCACCACTTCACATCCTCCTTCAGCAGGTTGGCAGACGCGCGACCCTGAGTAGCGCGGCCGCGCACCGACAAAGTCAGCAACGAAGGAGTCTTATATTCGGAAGCGGTTTGTGAAGAGGTAGGTCTGTACGCCTGGTAGCCAGAATGGCGTGTAGGCGCGCGGGAGTCCAGCGATACCGGCATGTGGGTGCGGAGAGATCCCCGCGGGCGGCGGCGAAATGGGCGGGACCTGCGCCGCAGCGATCAGCGTGAGGAGCTGACCCTGCGATGTAGAAGTCATCGGCGTGAGATCCGCCGCAGGCGCCAGCGTGATCTCGCAACAACCTTGCGCCGCGGCCGCGGCGTGCGTCACGCAACCGCCGCCGCTCTCACAGCCGTCAGCCGGCGCTTCCGTGTCGCAGCAGCAGACGAGCTTCGGGGCGCCGTCCATGACCTCGCAAGCGAACAGCAATTGCATGTGCGCGCCAAGCCCGGCGAGAAGCAACACCCCGGTGACACCCCAGCATAATCGGCGATGACGAAATGCGCGCATGAGACGGATTGTATGGCGCGATGACTAAGCCTGCAACCCAGAGGTCATATACAGGCTACCGAGTTAAGAGTCGTCAAGTTCGGGGAAAGATTCGTTGCCGAGTAGTGACAATGTGCTGGTAACGGGTTGAAGGTTTCAAATCCAACGGTACGCAAGGGTTAGCGGTCGCGAGAAGCGAATTTGGCAAAATTTTTAAAATCCTGGCTCTTCTGGAAATCGAGTGGGTGTATTTGGACCATTTTAGAGCACCGGCAACATGCAGGTCAGGACTTTCAGGCGTAGGTATTCCTCGTCTCGCAGTCCGTAGACACGTCGCTGTCGCTTCGCTGACTTTGCTATCCGAACATGATTTCAATTTCGAGCAACGTTGGAAATGCGAGGAAGCCAATATCCATGCGGTTTTCAGCCACCTTCACCCCCTCAAATCACCCACTCGATTTCCAGAAGTGCCAAAATCCTGTCGTTATGGTCCGACAGTAAACAACTAGCCCACGCCAACCAACGCGTGCCGTTTATATCGCGGTGCCTTAGTAGTACGCGAAGTTAGATGCCATGGTATACCGCTTGCTTGGTGCACGTCCCAGCAACGCGGGCTCTTCCTAAAAAAATAGCCCCTCCATTAGGGCTGAAATCATTCCGAGGCCACGCGCAAGAGGAGTTACTTGCGACGCTGCTTTTAAGGGCGATAAAGACATTCAAGGGACGATAAAGGAAATGGGTACGGTTCGAATATTTCGACACTTCATACGCCTCGAATTGTTCATGCTCATGGTAGTTGAGGTCCTGATCCTAGTCCTCACGCTTTACGCGGGAGCGCTGCTGCGCTTCGCCGGGGAATTCGCTATCGCGACGGAGACAATCGGGTCGTTGTTACCACGTGCCCTCGTTTTTGCCGTGGTGATGGAGCTTGGTATGGCGGCCATGGGTATGTACGCCCCAAGTCAAAGGGAAGGGCTCCGCGGAACACTGTTCCGGTTAGTCGTGGGCCTGATGTTGGGCGCGGTTGCCATGATGGTAAGTGTTTATATATTTCCGAATCTCTATTTGGGCCAAGGCGCGCTGGTGCTCGCCACAGCCGTGGCGTTTATAGGGATCGGTACGATCCGCGCCCTAGGTTTTACTTCCACGGGTAACAGGATCTTTAACCGGATCTTTAGTCGACGGGTACTGGTGATGGGTACGGGTAATGAGGCCAGATCGATTTTAGAAATGCGGCGTCGTGCGGATTGGCGAAGCTCTGAATTGCTGGGTTTTTCTAGAGTGGAAGATCAGGACTGTGCCATTCCCCAAGACAAAATCGTGGCGATCAATAAGCCCTTGGCAGAATTTGCTACGGAACGAGATATCGATGTAATCGTGGTTTCCCTGGATGAACGGCGGAACAGGTGCCCTATCGATCAGTTGCTTGAGTGTAAGATGATAGGAATTGACGTGATTGACACGGCCACCTTCTTCGAGCGTCAATTCGGGCAGGTGAGGCTCGACCTTCTTCGTCCGAGCCATTTTATATTCTCGGACGGGTTCCAGGTGAGCAGCTTCTCCGAGTTCATTAAGCGCTGCATCGATGTCGTGACGAGCGTAGTTTTGATTTCTATAACCTGGCCTATCATGCTGCTCACTGCACTGGCGATATTGGTGGAAAGCGGATGGGGAAGTCCCATCTTTTATCAGCAAATCCGCATAACGCAGTACGGTAAGCCCTTCAACATATTTAAATTTCGCAGTATGCGCGTTGATGCAGAGGGCGCGCAAGGCGCGCGCTGGGCGCAGGCAAATGACAAGCGTGTCACTTGGGTAGGGGCAATTATCCGAAAGCTTCGCGCTGATGAATTGCCGCAGATTTTTAATGTCTTGCGCGGTGAGATGAGCTTCGTTGGCCCACGACCGGAGCGTCCAGAGTTTGTGACCGAGCTTGAAAAGACGCTACCGTTCTATGCGAACCGGCATCGGGTTAAGGCAGGTATCAGTGGTTGGGCCCAGCTCTGCTATCCGTACGGCTCCTCGGAGAAAGACGCACGGCAGAAACTCCAGTACGATTTGTATTACATTAAAAACAATAGCGTTTTTCTATACTTATTGATATTGTTGCAGACGGTGGAAGCAGTACTGTTTGGAAAAGGGGCGAGGTAGGCGCGCCGTGAAAAAAACCTGGCATGAGGCAAGGAACAACGAGAGAATAGATATTGTTAGAAATTGGTATCTTGTCCACACAAAACCGAGAAAGGAATCGGTTGCCGAGGAAAACCTCGAACGCCAGGGATACGAAGTCTATTTGCCTTTAATCCATCAACAACGCCGACGATATGAACGCTGGGTACAGATCATCGAACCTTTGTTCCCTCGTTATTTGTTCATACGCCTCCGGCCCGGCTACGACAATATGGCGCCGGTACGCTATACCAGCGGGGTACAGAATTTCGTGCGTTTCACAGAGGAGCCGGCCATTGTTCCCGGCATAGTAGTTGACTCTATTATGCGGACCGCCGATGCGAGTACCGGCCTGCATTCCCCAAAGCGACTAGCGTTCCAGAGAGGCGATACCGTGATGATTGAACAGGGACCGCTCGCTCATCTGCAGGCGATCGTATGGGGTGAATCGGGAGAAGAGCGCGTGATGATCCTGCTTAAGATCTTGGGGCGGGAAACGGTTGTGACGGTCTCGCGGAACCTGTTAGGATTGGCTTAGTTAAGGGGTGTCCGAGGCGTTTCTTTCCGCCTCAACCGTCGACGCGGTAGCTCAGAAGCGTCGACAACCGTAGTAAAGAACGACTTGCCATACGAAGCGCGTAGGCGTTTTGTAGGGCGGTAGCGTGCTTGAACCGGGAAGGCGTCGCTGCGTCTGGTGAGCTGTTTCAAGAATGTTTAATCATTGGTTCGAAGGTCGCCTACCTGTACAGAGGTAAGGGAAGTTTTGATGGGCCTTGCTAATAAGAATCTGTCTGGTTAAACATTAGGCAAGTCTGGGGAGTCTGATCCAGCACGGCGATACGGTCTTTCGATGATCGTCTGTAATTGCCCAGCGAGATGTCGATGGCTTTGTTGGGTAGCCTCTCTGGTCTACAGCCTCTTGGTGCGACTTGGATGCGGATGTCTTCTTCTACGAGCAACAAGCCAGTAAATGCGACCGTATTGTGTCGGCGTAGCTAGGGGTATGCCATGAGGGTGCTGGTACTGGACGAGGAGTTTCCCTACCCAACCAATACCGGCAAGCGTACGCGGAGCTTCAATCTTTATCGGCGGCTCGCGACGCAGTTCCCTATCCGCTATGTCGGCTACGGAGAGGCTGGTTCGGCAGCGGCGGAAGCACTCAGCAGGGTAGGTATTGAGCCGGTGGCAGTCCCGGTAAGGCTTGCTCCAAAGCATGGGCCAGCGTTTTATCTGCGATTGCTCTCCAATCTTTTTTCGCCGCTGCCGTATATCGTTACTAGTCACTACTCGTGCGTCTATCAAGATGCCGTACAGGACAATCTGGCGCAATTCCGGCCAGACCTAGTGCTCTGCGAGTGGACCCCCTACGCGGTTTATGTAAAAGGGATTTCGTTGGTTAAGAAACTGGTGTCGACACACAACATCGAGGCGGATATCTGGCAGCGGTATTACGAGAACGAAACCAACTTGCTTCGCAGCTGGTACATCCGCGAGCAGTGGCGGAAGGTCGAACGGTTCGAACGTGCGGCGCTAGGTTGGGTGGACGGCGCCGTCGCCGTCTCCGACCGGGACCACATCCGGTTAGCCCGATGGCAGCCCCGGCTGCCAATGACGGTAGTACCAAACGGTGCGGACCTGGACTACTTTCGCTCGGCGCCCCAGCCCGAGCTCCGGCGACACCTAGTCTTCAGCGGGTCCATGGACTGGCGCCCGAATCAGGACGCGGCGCGGTATTTCGTCCGGGCGATTCTGCCGCTGTTACGACAGGCTCGCCCCGATCTGGAATGTACATTTGTAGGCCGCAGTCCGCCGGTAGATATCCAGGCATTAGGGAAAGTGCCGGGTGTGCACGTCACTGGGACGGTGCATGACGTCAGGCCGTATGTGCAAGGCGCAGCCGTGTATGTAGTCCCACTACGGATTGGAGGTGGTTCCCGCTTGAAAATACTGGAGGCGCTGGCAATGGGGCGCGCCGTGGTGTCGACTTCGGTCGGTGCGGAGGGGCTTGATGTCGTCCACGATCGGCACGTACTTCTGGCGGATGATCCCCGCAGCTTCGCCGAGTCCGTGTTGCGGCTCCTGGACGATCCGGAGCGGTGCCGAAGGCTTGCCGCGGAAGGCAGATGTCTGGTCGAACAGCGTTATGGATGGGATGCCCTGGCTGAAAAATTCCGCAGTTTCATCCACGAAGTCGCCGAGAAGGCAGTGCCACCGATTTTGGTCGGAGAGGTGGCGCGCCCGACGACCAACGCGGGGCGCCGTGCATTTGCTCCGGGCGATGGAAGGGGCGCGCACCGACCATAGCCTCAGCTTACAGCGAATATAGGACAAGGCTAATGTGCGGGATATGCGGATTCTTCGGAGAGCATGCCGCGATTTCCAACGACACCTTGGAACGCATGAATCACACACTCGCGCGGCGCGGGCCCGACGAGGGCGGTGTATTCCGGGAACCCGGGGTCGGGCTGGCCATGAGGCGTTTGAGCATCATCGATCTGGATGGCGGACGCCAGCCGATTCACAATGAGGACGGCTCGGTATGGGTGGTCTACAACGGTGAGATCTATAACTACCGTGAACTACGCGCCGCGTTGCAGCAGCGCGGTCACCGTTTCCAGACCAACACCGACACAGAGGTCATCGTACACCTTTACGAGGAATACGGCGATGACGTAGTTCAGCACCTGCGGGGCATGTTCGCCTTTGCCCTATGGGACACAAGCAGAAGTCGCGGTCTGCTCGTGCGGGACAGACTCGGGATCAAACCATTGTTTTATACGCGGGTCGGCGCTACGTTGGTGTTCGGCTCGGAGATGAAAGCCGTCCTTGCCTCGGGCATCGTCGACCGGGAACTGGACTACCAAGCACTCGACGCCTTCGTAACCTTCACTTACATACCTGCCCCGCTCACCATCTATCGCGCGGTGCATAAGCTAGAGCCTGGCCATCTGCTGGTGTACGAACGCGGACGGGTTGAGAAGCGCCGCTATTGGGATCTGGACTTCGCCCACCCCGAACAGGGACTCGACGGCCGGGAGTGGCTGGAGCGCTTCGACGGGGCCATCAAGGATGCTGTAACCTCGCATCTGGTGAGCGATGTACCGGTTGGGGCTTTCCTATCCGGCGGCATTGACAGCAGCCTGGTGGTAGCACTTATGAGCCAGCGCCTCGATGAGCCGGTACAGACCTTTACCATGGGGTTTGACAGCGAGCGCAACCCGCTAATCGATGAGCGCCCGTTAGCAGCTATGGTGGCAGCACGTTACGGCTGTGAATTCCACGAGTACTCAGTTCAGCCCGATTTCCGCGCGATTGTAGGTGATATCGTCAATGCTTTCGACGAACCGTTCTCGGACGACTCCGTTATACCCAGCTACTATATCTCTAAACTTACCAGGCAACAGGTCAAGGTGGCGCTATCCGGGCTTGGTGGTGACGAGCTATTCGCGGGCTACGAACGTTACTCCGGGGTCCTTTTGAGTCAATACTACTCCTGTCTGGTGCCACGCCCTCTGCATCGGCAGGTGATTCTGCCAGCGATTCAGCTATTGCCCGAGCCAGAACATGGCGGAGACCGCGTAGACCATGCCAAACGATTTGTCGCCGCCGCGCTACTGTCGCCGGCCGAGCGCTATCTAAGTTATGTCTCGACCATCTCTTCGCAAGAGCGCCGTCAACTGTTCTCGTACGACATCGCTAAGCAGATCGACTTCGATGCAACGGATCGGATGATCACGGATCTGTACGAGCACTGCAATGCTCCGGATGATCTGAGTAGGGCGCTCTATGTCGACATGAAGACCTATCTAGCGGAAGACATTCTTGCGCTGTCGGACCGGCTTAGTATGTGGCATTCTCTCGAAGTTCGCGTACCGTTGGTGGACCATCATCTGGTCGAATTGAGTGCGCGCCTGCCGGCCCGATACAAGCTTAACTGGCGCCGCAAGAAGATCCTGCTGAAGCAGATCGCCGCGCGTTGCTTACCGGCCGCAGTGGTGGGGCATCGGAAGCAAGGGTTCGAGTCGCCAATGGCCGCGTGGTTGCGCACGGACCTTGCGAATTACGCCCGCGACATCTTGGGCCAAGGCCGTCTGGGTGGTGCCGGGCTGTTCGATGGCAGTTATGTCTGCGCCAAGCTGGAGGAACATCTGGCCGGCCGTCACAAGAACAACAAGCTGCTTTTCTCTCTGATAATGTTTCAGGAGTGGTACGAGCGTCATGCGGCATGAGCAGACCACTGCGGTCTGGATTCAACATAGGGGCCATTCTAGCAGCCTGTCGGACTTAGCGTGGAGCTTTTCATGGGCAAGGTGACCGGGTTCGGTAAGGGTTTGACGGACAGGTAGGCAAGGCTCGAATAGTTGCGGTGTGAAGAGACGATAAGGAACAAGCGAATGCCCGTGGAAGTTGGATTTTGGGTTTGTCTAGGATTGGTTGGCTATGTCTATGCGGGCTATCCAGCGGCAGTTTTCTTTCTGTCTCGCATCCTTGGCCGCGACCTTCGCAAGGCCGACATCGAACCCATGGTAACCGTCCTCATCTCCGCGTTTAATGAGGAACGGGAGATCGAGCGCACTGTGGTCAACAAGCTTTCCCAAAACTACCCGCAAGACCGCCTTGAAGTAATTGTGACCTCGGACGGATCGACGGATCGGACCGATGAGATCGTTCGAAAACTCGCCGAGCGCAACGGGGGGCGGCTCAGACTCCTGCGTCAGGAACCCCGGCAGGGAAAAACGCAGGCCCTTAATCTGGCAGTAACCCGCGCCTCTGGAGATATCCTTCTATTCGCCGATGCCAACTCGATGTATACGCCAGACACCTTACGTTTACTGGTCCGCAGCTTTGCGGATCCATCCGTGGGCTATGTAACCGGCCGAATGATTTATACGAATCCGGACGGATCTGGGATCGGCGAAGGGTCCGGTGCGTATATGCGCTACGAAAACCTGTTGCGTGCTTGGGAGACACGGCTCGGCTCCGTCGTCGGCGTGGTCGGCGGGATTGATGCGGTCCGCCGTGACCTCTACGTACCGATGCGCCCCGATCACTTGCCGGACTTCGTCTTGCCGCTCGGTGTGGTCGAGCAAGGCAAGCGTGTTGTGTACGAGCCCGACGCATTGTTGTACGAGCCCGCACTATCCCGTGCGGCTGATGAGTTCCGCATGCGGGTGCGAGTCTCGCTGCGCGCACTCTGGGCGCTGTACGACAAACGGAAGTTGCTTAACCCTTTCTGTTTTCCCTTGTTCGCTTGGCAGATGCTCTCCCACAAAGTGCTCCGGTACGGGGCGTTTCTGCTACTCATGGGGCTTCTGCTGTTCAATGCCTTGGCGATCGGCGGGAAGCCGTTCTACCTCTGGTTTTTTATCCTGCAACTGGTGGCCTATGCGTTCGCAGCGCTAGGGCACTTGCTCAGACACATGCCCACTGGGGCGTCTAAGCTGCTTGCGCCTTACTATTTCGTTATGCTAAACACCGCGTGTGCGGTTGCGTTCTGGGAGTTCGTAAACGGGCGGAAAATGGTTCTCTGGAAACCCAGAGGAGGGACCTATTAGGCATGGTGACGAAGATCATGTATCTCGTGGACTATTACGAGGGACCCGAAGGCGGAACTGAGGGGCAGCTTTTGCAGCTCATCCAACACCTCGACCGGTCCCGGTACGAGCCGGCCGTGACGGTGCTCCGTAGCAGTTCATATATAGAGCGTAACCAACTTCCTTGTCCGGTGACGGTACTCGGTGTCACCAAGTTGGCTAGCATGCGATCGATTCTCAAGGTCCTAGGTTACGCGTTGAGACTGCGCCGGGAGAACTACGAGCTAGTACACTGTTTCTTTAATGACGCGTCGTTGATCGCGCCTCCGCTACTTAGGATCTTCGGCATTCGCGTGGTGGTATCCCGTCGCGATTTGGGCTTCTGGTACACGTTGTGGAATCTTGCCGTGCTCAGACTGGTCGCACCATTTGTTGAGCGCTATGTAGCGAACGGTCAGGCAGTAAAGCGCATGGTCCAACAACGAGAGTGGGTGCCCAGTGGGAAGATTACCGTCATCTCTAACGGTTACATTCCCCGCGCCGAAAACTCCGCCGAGGCTGTATCTGCTAAGAGGCTATCCGGAGTTCCGGATCGTGTCTCCGTGGTCGGAATCGTCGCGAATCTTCGGCCGATTAAGCGCATCGACACTCTCATCGAAGCGTTTGCTCTCATTAACCGTGAATATCCCGATGCCCGCCTGGTGATCGTCGGAGGTGACGGCCCGTCGCAAGGCGGTAAAAGCATACGCGAAGAGTTGGAGGGGCTGGCCCGTCTTCTTAGAATTCGCGAGCGGGTAATATTCACGGGGCGTGTGGAGGACCCAGGGCCGTACATTAGACGTTTCAACGTGGCTGTCCTTTGCTCTGAATCGGAAGGTTTCTCCAACTCCGTCATGGAGTACATGCAGGCCGGGCGTCCGATCGTCTGCACCGACACCGGAGGCAATCCGGAGCTAGTGCACGATAATTGTAATGGCCTTCTTGTTCCTGTCGGGGATGTCAGGGCACTCGCTGACCGCCTTATTCGGCTGCTTTCTGACAGTGAGCTGGCGCGCCGGTTGGGCGAGGCTGCGCGTGAGACTGTCCGGTCCAGCTACACCCATACGCGCATGGTCACCGAGCAGATGGCCTGCTACGACGAGGTCCTGTCGGTTGGGCTATCCGGGTGTAGATTTAGCCGGGTGTCAGAGAGGGTGCGACCCCCGGTGCGAGATTCCTGACTGGTGCGGGTTCGGTGGAAGATGGTGCCCGTTGTCACCTACATTTAAATAAAGGATATATGAATGCAACAGAATGATAGGATCCGCATACACGCAAGCTGCCGGTTCTGCGAAACAAAGCTACAGCATACCTTCGTCGATCTTGGCATGTCACCACTTTGCGAGAGCTTTTTAAGTCACGACAAGCTGAATCAGATGGAGCCGTTCTATCCCCTCCATGCTCATGTTTGTGATGGTTGTTTTCTTGTCCAGTTGGAGCAATACGTGAGCCCCGAGGAAATATTCACCGAATACGCGTATTTTTCCTCGTACTCTGATACTTGGTTGGAGCACGCTAAGAACTACACTGAGATGGTCGTTAAGCGGTTTAGTCTCACCGAGCAAAGCAGGGTCATGGAGTTAGCGAGCAACGATGGCTATCTGCTTCAGTACTTCGTTCAAAAGGGAATTCCCGCGCTCGGCGTAGAGCCCGCAGCTAACGTTGCAGCCGTCGCAAAGAAAAGAGGTGTGACGACACTTGTTAAGTTCTTTGGACGAGACACAGCCCGCGAACTGGTTAGCGAGTACGGTCAAGTCGATCTCGTCATAGGAAACAACGTTTTGGCACAAGTGCCCGATCTGAACGATTTTGTGAGCGGCATAAAGATAGTACTCAAGCCAGGCGGAATAATAACAATGGAATTCCCGCATCTGATGCGGCTAATGAATGAGAACCAATTCGATACAATCTATCATGAGCACTTCTCGTATTTCTCCCTTCTGACGACCGAAAAGATTCTATCGAGGCACGGCCTTACATTATTTGATGTCGAGGAAATACCCACTCATGGCGGATCGCTAAGGGTCTACGCACGGCACGCGGACGATATCGCTAAGCCTATCAGCGATCGGGCAGTCGAATTGAGGAAAAGAGAAGAGAACACCGGGTTTGGCTGTCTTGAGCACTATCTTACGTTTGGTGACAGAGTTAAGGAGACAAAGAGAAACCTCCTGGAATTTCTCATTAAAGCTAAGCGAGAAGGTCATACGCTTGCAGGATATGGGGCACCGGGAAAGGGAAATACGCTCTTGAATTACTGCGGCATTCGCACCGACTTCATCGAGTACACCGTCGATCGCAACCCGTATAAACATGGGAAATACTTGCCAGGAACACACATTCCCATTTTTGATCCCCAAAAGATCAGCGAAACAAAACCGGATTACCTGTTTATTCTGCCGTGGAACTTTAAGGGCGAGATCATGGCGCAAATGGCTAGCATTCGAGAGTGGGGAGGTAAGTTTGTTGTGCCTATTCCAGAGGTAACAGTCTACACTTAATGGAGCAACGGTAATCGATGTTATCGAACGGTGACCGGGTGACAACAAGATGGATATTCGGAGAACACTCATGAGTGAATGGGTGATATGAAGACACTGATTACAGGCAATATGGGTTATGTTGGCCCGAGCGTCGTGAGGCGACTCCGGCAATCCTACCCGCAGGCGACATTGGTAGGACTTGATACAGGTTACTTTGCACACTGCCTAACCAATGCCGATATTCTTCCCGAGTGCAGAGTCGATGTTCAGTACTTCACGGACGTTCGTCGGCCGCCGTGGGAAGCATTAAGTGAAGTGGACATCATTGCGCATCTGGCGGCAATATCGAATGACCCTATGGGTAACACGTTCGAGGAAGTAACATCTGATATCAATTATCGCGCGAGTGTTGAACTGGCGAAAGAGGCCAAAAAAAGAGGCGTAAAAGCCTTCGTTTTCGCTTCAAGTTGCAGTATATATGGTTTGGCTGATGACAGTCCCAGAAAAGAGACCTCTCCGCTGAATCCACTCACCGCATACGCTAAATCAAAGGTACACACTGAAGTCGAACTTCAGAATCTCGCGGATAGTAATTTCCAAGTAACTTGTCTGAGATTTGCGACAGCCTGTGGAATGAGTGACCGGCTTCGGCTGGACCTCGTTGTAAATGACTTCGTGGCTTGTGCACTGACCTCTAAGAACATCACCATTCTAAGTGATGGGACTCCATGGAGACCTCTGATCCATCTTGAGGATATGGCTCGAGCGTTTGATTGGGCAATACAGAGGGATCGTGATCACGGCGGTGACTTTCTGGTTGTTAATGTGGGCCGTAGCGCTTGGAATCACCAGGTGAAAGAACTAGCGGATGCGGTCGCAAGGGTTATCCCCGGTGTAACCATCTCGGTAAACAAGAACGCCCCACCGGACAGTCGTTCTTATAGGGTAGACTTCGCCTTATTTGAGCGGCTTGCGCCCGGATATCAGCCGCAAATAGATCTGCACAGGGCCATACGGGAGCTCGAGGGCGGACTGAACGCAATGGGGTTTAAGGACTCGAACTTCCGGACTTCCAAGTTTATGAGGCTTGAGGTTCTCAGACACCTAACAAATGAAGGTCTGTTAGACAAAAATCTGGAGTGGACCCACGCGAAACCGTCAACAAGAAATCGTCAAGGGGAAACAAGTTGATTTTCATGGGATCACGACTCAGGGATGCTTTTGTAATCGCTCTCTAGCGTTCGGATGATGAGCCTTGTATCTGGTCGCCATTATGGACTGGTACAGTCGTAAGGTGCCCGTCTTCCGGCTACCTAATATTCGAACAGCCACCTTTGTGTCGAGGCCTTGAGAGGCGCTCAGTCGCTACGGCACCCCTGAGATTTTCAACACCGACTAGGGGTTTACCAGCGACGCTTTCACACGTGTACTCAAGGACGGGGGGAGTATGGAAACAGGCCATTGGGTCAAAAATGTCTTCGTCGAGCGCCCCTGGCGGCGCCTCGAGTATGAAGACATCTACCTCCGAGCTTATGAAACCGCCATCGAGGCAAAGCGCGGCATCGAGCGGTATTTTACCCCCGATGCGCTTTACTTCGGTGGCCAGAACTTGCCCAACGCGGCATGATATGGTGCGAAAACTGCATTTAAGCCTGGGTCAAAATTTCGGGGTCCATTTCTATGAAAGTGGTCTTGTTTTGTGGAGGGTTGGGAACAAGGTTGGGAGGACTTACTGAGGACGTTCCCAAGCCGCTGGTAAAGATTGGCTACAGACCAATTTTGTGGCACTTAATGAAATATTACGCACATTTTTTGCACAAAGACTTTGTCTTGTGTCTAGGATATAGGGCGGACAAAATCAAGGATTATTTTCTGAATTACAACGAGTACCATTCCAATGATTTCACCATGGTAAACGGTGGAAAGGATATACAGTTACAGAAGAGTGATATTGCCGAATGGACCATCACGTTCGCCGATACGGGATTGAGAGCAAACATCGGCCAGCGCCTCAAAGCGGTAGAAAAATATATAAGCGGCGACGAGATTTTCATGGCCAACTATTCCGATGGTTTGACCAATCTCCCCTTGCCTAAATTGATCGACGATTTCAAAAGAAGCGGTAAGGTCGCGTGCTTCTTATCGGTCAAGCCTTCTCAAAGTTTCCACGTTATTACAATGGAAGAGGGCAATATGGTCAGTAACATCCAGGGTGTACGGACTACGAATATTCTTATCAATGGCGGATTCTTTGTGTTCAGAAAAGAAATATTCGACTACATTAAACCCGGTGAGGATTTGGTTGAGGAGCCGTTTAAGCGACTGATCGGGGATAAACAACTAATTGCGTACAAATACGACCAATTTTGGTGTATGGATACCTTCAAGGAACACCAAGAACTAACGGATATGTACAATCTCGGCAAGGCGCCGTGGGAAGTGTGGAAATCGCCACAGGCCATGTCTGACCAGGATAATGGGTCAGGCGGATGCTCAAAGTAAGCTTCGACAGAGGTGAGGATTCGGATCTTAAACTTCTATGCTTAGGCGCACACAGTGATGACATCGAAATTGGCTGTGGGGGTACAGTTCTAAGATTGCTTGAAGAAAAGCCTAATGTGGAAGTATATTGGGTTGTATTGGGGGCAACTGGGCAGAGAGCGATCGAAGCGACGGGAAGCGCGAATATTCTCTTAGCCGGTGCGAAACGAAAGAAGATAATCGTCAGGGGATTTAGAGACGGGTTTTTCCCTTATATAGGGGCAGACATAAAGGACTTTTTTGAGGAACTCAAACGAGAGTACTCTCCCGATCTGATTCTGACGCATTACCGCCAAGACCTTCATCAAGATCACCGTCTCGTATCGGAGTTGACCTGGAACACATTCAGGAATCACCTGATCCTGGAGTATGAGATCGTAAAATACGATGGAGATATTGGGGCGCCCAATTATTTCGTTCATTTAAATGATTCTACCAGCCGCAAAAAAATTCAACATCTCATCGAGTGCTTCGGAAGTCAGCGAGACAAGAACTGGTTTACTGAAGATTCTTTTTTTTCGATTCTGCGACTTCGCGGACTCGAATCTAATGCTCCCGACAAATATGCCGAGGGTTACTACTGTCGTAAGGTGATTTACTGAGCGACTGGCGGGGCTAGATCGATCAACATAAGGCTGGGCGGCAGACTTTGGCATACGAAGACAAATTGGTTATGGAGTTCGGAAAGTCAAAGCAATTACAGGAAATAAGCCATCGCTTAATCCCCGGAGGCTGTCATACGTATGCTAAAGGGGACGACCAGTATCCTGTTCTTGCCCCAGGGTTCATCGTCAGGGGAGAGGGTTGTCATGTCTGGGACGCAGACGATAACGAGTTCATCGAATACGGCATGGGGCTGCGCTCCGTAACGCTTGGACATGGCTATAAGCCTGTGATAGAAGCGGCGTATCAACAAATGCTGTTAGGTACCAATTTCACCAGACCATCGCCTATCGAACTGCAATGTGCGGAGGAGCTACTTGGCCTGATAAAAGGCGCTGAGATGGTCAAATTCGCAAAAAATGGCTCCGATATAACGACTGCGGCAGTAAAGCTCGCTCGCGCCTTTACCGGGCGTGACATGGTGGCAATCTGTGCTGAACACCCGTTTTTCTCGACCGATGACTGGTTCATAGGATCGACCGCTATGGCCGCAGGGATACCCGCCGCAATTCGGGAGTTGACCGTAAAATTCCACTATAACGACATAGGAAGTCTCCTCGCGTTGCATGACCGACATCCTGACAAGATCGCCTGCGTCATGATGGAGGCGGAAACAACTATACCGCCGGCCAACGATTTCTTACACGAAGTTCAGAATCTGTGCAGGGAAAAGGGTTCTTTGTTGATTCTTGATGAGACGATCACTGGATTCAGATGGCACTTGGGCGGTGCACAGCAGGTATATGGAATTGCTCCGGATCTTTCCACTTTCGGAAAGGGGATCGGGAACGGATTCGCTATCTCTGCCCTTGTCGGCAGAAGGGACATCATGGAATTGGGAGGGCTCTACCATGATAAGGAAAGAGTTTTCCTCCTATCGACAACGTTTGGTGCTGAAACTCACGCCTTGGCAGCGGCGATTAAAACGATGGAATTATACAAAGCAGAAAAGGTAGTCGACTATATGTGGGAGAAAGGGGCAAAACTCGCGACGCAATTGAATACGCTGAGTGGCGAATTGGGACTCGGCGATTTCTTCCAGGTCATTGGTCGGCCATGTAATCTGGTATATGTAACGAGGGATCAGCAAAAAATGCCTTCTCAGGCGTTTAGAACCCTTTTTCTACAGGAAACAATAAAACGCGGTTTGCTTATGCCGTCATTGGTAATCAGCTTTTCACATAGCGACGAAGATATCGACAAGACTATTCAGTGCGTCGGGGGAGCACTGCTCGTGTACAAGAAGGCACTGGAAGATGGGGTGGAAAAATATTTGGTGGGAAGACCGGTGAAACCGGTTTTCAGGACTTACAACTAAAATCCAGTTTCCAAGACAAGTTTAAGGCGAAGACTATACGCGCCTATGAATCGGGATATCCTCGAACGGCAGCTGCAGAGGGCTTCATTCAGATCCCTGGCGAGCGCTGGCTAGTATACCTCCGCAGCCATTCTACGTCGCGATGGGACAAGTGGCCTTTGCAGAAAAGTACATCAATGATCAAGAAAGCCTCAGCAAGACTGCACTAATTTCCAGAGCGGCCCCAGACTACCTCAACCGAGGATTAATTGATAACGAAAGGGTTTGGCCGAAACAAATAACACAAGGTAATCTGGCCGACAAAGAATGTGGTGGAGTGAGAAGATGGCAAATGATGTCAACAAAACCCTACTTTGTGGGCAGAAACTGTCAATTATCCTTTCAGGTACTCTTATTTTGTTCGCATGTAACATAAACGGGCGCCATCCCGCTCAGGCAGCGGGACCTCTGAAGGTGCACCCACTGAATCCGCGGTATTTTACCGATGGAACCGGAAAAGCAGTTTACCTGACGGGGTCGCACACGTGGGCAAACTTTCAGGACGCCGGAACGACTGATCCACCGTCGGCCTTCGATTACACAGCCTATCTCGACTTCCTCGAAGATCACAACCACAACTTTTTCCGGCTGTGGACATGGGAACAGGCGAAGTGGACCAATGAAACGAGGCAACCCTACTGGATCGCCCCGGTGCCCTACCAGCGGACAGGACCGCGGACGGATCCCGACGGAGAGCCAAGGTTCGATCTGACCAAGTTCAATGAGGCATACTTCAAAAGGCTCCGATCACGGGTCATTGAGGCGGGACCGCGGGGAATGTATGTTGCCATCATGCTATTCAACGGTTGGAGTTTAGAACGCGCTAAAGGAGCCTCCGCATTCTCCGCGCAAAACAACCCGTGGGCTGGCCACCCCTTTAACCGGGACAATAATAGCAACGGTATAGATGGCGACCCGAATGGTGATGGCAAGGGGGACGAGATTCACACACTGCGAGTGCCCGAAATTACGGCAATGCAAGAAGCCTATGTCCGCAAGGTCATTGACACCGTTAACGACCTTGACAATATCCTTTTTGAAATAAGCAACGAGAGCCCCAGCAATTCCCAGGACTGGCAGTATTATATGATCAACTACATAAAGCGCTACGAGGCTTCTAGACCCAAGCAGCACCCAGTCGGCATGACAGTCGAGTACCCCAATGGCTCGAACGAAGACCTCTTCACTAGTCCTGCTGACTGGATATCTCCAAACCAAGGCAGTGAGACCTATCTAAAAAACCCTCTGGCGTCAAACGGTAGTAAGGTGATCCTGTCAGACACTGACCATCTCTGTGGCATATGTGGTAACAGATCCTGGGTTTGGAAGAGCTTTACCCGGGGTATGAACCCAATCTTCATGGACGTCTATGACCGCGTCGCAGCTGGTGTCGCTGGGTTAGATTTTGACGAAAACAACGAGAATTGGGTGAGCGTCAGGAAAAACCTCGGGTATACGCGTGACTACGCAAATAGAATGAACCTCGCTAAAATGTCGCCGCACGACAGCCTGTCCTCAAGCGGTTATTGTCTTGCTAATCCGGCGGGAACTAGCGCGGAGTACCTTGTGTACTTGCCGGATGGGGGCGCTACTACTATCAACCTTTCCGGAATTTCGGGACATCTTACTGTGGAGTGGTTCAACCCGGCCGCAGGTGTCACTGTGCCGGGAGGCACGACGACAGGGGGGGCCACACGCTCGTTCACATCTCCCTTTGGCGGCGATGCCGTCCTGTACATATGGTCGGTCCCTACCAATGCCGCCACGTAACTTATATATACCCTAGCGTTGCAGAAAATCCGGTTGTTCGGCGAACTCATACGGCTTTCAAAGCCTCCAGGTAATGCAACAGCTCATCGCGATCGACTTGGTTTACAGACATACTGAGGGTGAGCTGTCCCTGCGGTCGTGGTGAACAAGCGCTGAACACAAGATGTTGGGGACAGTGGAGCTAAGTGGATAGCCAATCGTGATCATCCGAGCCTTAGGATCACCAATGATGCCACCCACCCTGGCCTGTGGGCGGAAACCAGGAAAGGTGTATGCATCGACCAACCGCCGTGGTCGTTTACGAATAGCCATCGCGCTATCCTGCCAGAATTCCAAGCCACCTCAACATAACTTAAACCCGGCATCCGCTTAGCTTGTGGCATGATCACAACCACGTTTTTACCCGCACGCCTTCACGAAGATCTCAAATGAAAATAGCTCTCTTGACCCCGTACACGGGTGGCAATCTAGGCGACGCGGCTATCCAGGAGGCGGTGATTAGTAATATCAGGAGGCGCCACCCGAACGCGGATATATGTCTCATCACACTGTGTCCCGAGGTCACCGCCAAACTGCATGGCGTTCCGTCTTTCCCCATTACCTCATTTGCGCTCAAGAATTATTCACCAGGTCCTTTGGTCAGAACTAGGCATGGTAACGACGCCAACGCTTCTCCCACGGTGACACAAGGACTGCTGAGTCGAGTCAAAGCAACTACAAAAAAATCGTCATTGCTCTATTCCGTACTAAAGCGTGGGTATCAAACGCTTGCCGCAGTCGGGAGAGGGGCATCGTTGATCCGTGAAGAGTTGCTGCATTTCATCAGAGCCTATGGGCTCATGAAAGGTGTCAGCCTGTTACTTGTTTCGGGGGGGGGGCAGCTCGACGACTTTTGGGGAGGACCTTGGGGTCATCCCTATGCCCTCTTCAAATGGGGACTCATCGCGAGGGCGGCAGGCGCCAAGTGTGTCTTTCTCAGCGTTGGCACCTGTTCACTCGAGTCGAGGTTGAGCGCTTTCTTCATCCGCCTGGCTCTCAGGTTTGCGGCCTACCGATCGTATCGTGACCAAACCTCGAAAAGACTTCTGAAGCACTTGGCTTTTACTGGCAACGACGCAGTATATCCAGACTTGGCGTTCAGCTACGCGAATGTGGGGTCGATGCATAGCCCGAGCAGCAGAAAAGTCGAAAGAGTGGTGGGTGTGAGCCCGATAGCGCACCTTTCACAATATTACTGGCCTAAGAAAGACCTACCCGTATATGAATGTTACTTCAAAAATTTGATCGAGTTTATCTCTGACCTTATTCGGCAGGGATACTCGATTGTCCTCTTCTCGACCGGTATACCCGATCGTAAAGTTATCAGCGACATCGTTGATAAGCTTGCAATGGACGTGACCCTCGACGTGACCGGCAGAATACACGAACCACGTACAGACACCCTCAATGAACTCTTTGCCCAGCTACTCAATGTAGATTATGTTGTAGCCAGTAGGCTTCACGGCGTGTTGCTTTCTCATCTTCTCTGCATACCCGTTCTCGCGATTTCCTGTGACTGCAAAGTGGACACACACATGGCAGACATGGAGCTGTCACAATACTGTCTCGATATACACAATTGTGAGAAGGCGTCCCTTGCTCAAGCATTGGAATCGCTAACTGCGAATGCAGATTTCATCAAGTCGAGATTGAAGGAGAGATGTGCCGACTATGCTCGTGCCCTAGAGTGTCAATACGATGTTGTACTGGGAACTTAAATGAGTGCGGATACCGAGCCGTTGGTGAGCGTGGTCACTCCGTTCTACAACACCGAAAACTATTTGGTCGAGTGTATCGAGAGCGTTTTTGCGCAAACATACCAAAACTGGGAGTATATTCTTGTAAACAATTGCAGCACTGACAAGTCTTCCGAGATTGCGCACCAGTATGCGAAAAAGGATCAAAGGGTCCGAGTGATCCACACCGGGAGATTCTTGACGCAAGTGGGAAACTATAATTACGCTTTGCGCCAGATTTCACCTGAGAGTATGTACTGCAAGATCGTGCAGGCCGACGATTGGATATTTCCGGAATGTATCTCACGGATGGCGACCGTTGCCGAGACTGATCCGAGCATTGGCTTGGTCAGTTCGTACCGGCTGGATGACAGCCGGATTAGCTGCCTTGGTCTACCGAAGAATAGAGAAGTCTTCGACGGCCGTGAGATTTGCAAGGGGACACTCAGCGGCGGTTCTTTCGTTTTCGGCACCTCGACCACTGTTTTATACCGTTCGAGACTCGTCCGGGAGAGAACACCCTTCTTCTCCGAAACCAGCCTTCACGAGGACACCGAGG
The DNA here is from genome assembly GCA_030859565.1 of Pseudomonadota bacterium. NCBI lineage: Bacteria > Pseudomonadati > Pseudomonadota > Pseudomonadota bacterium. The sequence continues at coordinate 10,161 of JALZJW010000007.1, read as the reverse complement.
TCTGCTACGAGATTCTCGAACACCATGATTTTGGATTCGTCCATCAGGTCCTCTCCTTCACGCGGAGGGAGAACGAGTCCATGTCTTCCCATGTCCGCGGATACAATCCGGACCTACTCGATTTTTTCATTGTCCTTAGCAAATACGGAAAGATCTATTTTGAAGAGCAGGAATACAGGCGCAGACTTAATGAAGTGAGGTATTCGTATTACGACTTTCTTGCCGACAATCTTAAGACCTGCAGGGAACGAAGCTTCTGGGAGTATCACAGACGAGGGTTGGCTACGATCGGCGAGAAGCTCAGTTTCTCTGAGATTGCCGGATTTCTCCTAAAAAGAAAGGTGAAAAGCATGGTCCGATCACGCCGGGACACAGCCATTCGGATGTTTAAGAGACCGTTGGGATGAGCTTGGTCCCCGCCGCGAATACTTATCCCAAGGGGGTCAAGCGACGTAGCGAACTACGCTCTTTGAACGCTTCGAGAAACTGCGTGATTAGAGGCAAATCCTTAGCCATCTTCTACAAGGCTTTGCGCGATACCTCAGCTCCGCGAGTCACATGGAAAACAGAAAACTACTGTACATAAACCATGATTTCCCACCAATGGGAGGACCAGGTGTGTGGAGAGCCCTCTGGTTCACGAAGTACTTGATAGAATCTGGTTATGACGTGACAGTTGTGTGCTCCGACAGATCGAACTGGTGCAGTAGGTATGACGATACCCTTTTGAAACTTATACCATCAAACGTGAAGATCATTCGGATCAAAAGTATATTTTTAACGGACTTATTCAGCAAGGTTGAAAAGCTTTTGAAAATACACAAAAAAAACCTAATCAACAACTTTTACATGAAAATCAAATGGCGGGTTTTCCAATACTATCCTGAGCCCAACCTTTGGTGGTTCCTCAAGGCTTCCCTACACGGCATCTATCTCTCTATATTCAGAAGATTTAATTGTATTATCACCAGCGGCCCCCCACACATCAGTCATGTAGCAGGCTTGCTCATTAGCAAGTTCTCATCGACCCTTTGGATCATGGACTATCGTGACCTTTGGACGGATGACCCGGGCCAATCTCCCACAACAGGGTACCAGAGGAGGTTATTCGAGATACTTGAAAGAGAAGCCATTAAAAATTCCAACGTCGTCGTAACAGTCTCTCCCTCCTGGAAAGACCAGTTAACCGCTAAGTATAGAGAGGAGAAAGACGAGAGTAAATTTCATTTGATTAGAAATGGACACAATATCGGCAACGATCTCGATACAGATTTCGTTAGCAGCAAACCGAAGGAGAGACTACACATACATTTTAATGGCACACCACAAGGTTTATCCAGAACCACACATCTTCTTGATGCTCTGTGTAGACTAAAATTGATGGGAATTTCAGACGATCGTCTGCCGGTTATTACATACACTGGCACCACCGGTCCATTTAAGGATGAGATCCAGGAAAGGGGGTTGGAAAGCATAGTGCACGACGTTCAAAGTATGTCGTACCAACAGAGTATCGAATACAGCAAGAAAGCAGATGTGCTGCTCGTTATCGTGAACAACCAACATCCGTCTAGACGCGGTACAATTCCTGCGAAAACCTATGAGGCCATGGCGTTGGGCAGTCACGTTTTCGCTCTTATTCCATCCCAAAGCGACGTCAGGGAACTTCTCGAGGAGTACGGCAATGCTTCCATTTGTAACGTTGATGACATAGACGAAATTTACAGAAGTTTACTGGTGCTCATCACATCACACAACAACGGGTTAGACAAAAATATCGATCTCGATAAGAAAAATGAGAATTTGAAGAAATACTCGAGAAGAACACAGGCCGATCAGTTGATTTCCTTAATCGAGACCTTGATTTCTGAAAATAAAAATTCTACCGGGTTTTCACGAGACTACGCTGCCTAACGGTTCTCAAAAGCTGTCTGGGAAAAATTTATGATAAATGAGATGGCTTCGCTTCCTTGAACGGTGGAATCTGGAAATAAGATGATGAACTACGGTGTAGGGTTTTCCACGGCCGCCCGCCGAGCTTACCCGTGATGCCCTTACCATGGCGCTGTGGCGAAGAAAGCCCGCGCCCGGCCTTCTCCATCACTCCGATCGCGGGGTGCAGGACGCGACCACCCAGGATGATTCCACTGACCGAAGTGTTCTACAATCGGCAACGTCGTCACTCCATGCTCGGCTATCGTTCACCCCACCCACCTTAGCCGAACCGAAAAATGATTCTAGAACGGCTCGGGACTTTTCGTCGGAACGATGTTTGCTTGGGCTAAACAAGAGAAAGCTGATTTACTGACTTCCGAGAGAACAACAGTAGGGTGTAAATTTAATATTATGATTTCATGGTTTCGTGAACTGGTAGCGTATCGGGAACTGCTGTACATCATCGTTTGGCGAGACATCAGAATCAAATATAAACAAACGGTGATGGGATTCTTATGGGCCCTTTTCATGCCGATGTTTATTATCGTTGCCGGAATCATGGTTCGATTAGCCATGTCCACGATATCGGGAAAACCTATGGAAACGGCGGAAGTCGTGTCCGTCTCCATTAAGGCCATACCATGGGCGTTTTTAATTTCTTCTATCCGCTTTGGCTCAAATAGTCTGATCGCCAACACAAGTCTCATAACCAAGATCTATTTTCCCAAAGAAATCTTGCCGATTTCGGCCGTTCTTTCGCAGTTATTTGATTTTTTGGTGGCGTCATGCATATTAGCCGTCGTGTTGATACTGTTTCAAATAGAAGTGAGTATTCATGTTCTCTGGATTCCAATATTATTCTTCCTGCTAGTTACTCTGGCAATGGCGACTGGTCTAATTCTAGCTGCGGCCAATCTCTTCTTCCGTGACGTGAAATACATCGTTGAAGTCTTAGTAAACATGGCGATCTTTTTCACACCGGTCTTTTATGAGGCAGAACTTGCAGGGCGATGGAAATGGATTCTGATGATCAATCCAGTAGCCCCGATTCTCGAAGGGCTAAATTCAACTATCGTACTCCACATGGTGCCGGATATCGGATGGATCCTCTATAGCACCACGGTGTCATTTGGGATGATGGTTTTGGCGATCAGCCTTTTTAAAAGGCTTGAATCAAAATTTGCCGAGTACGTCTAATCACGATGGTGGACATAGCGCTTGAATTGAGTCGCGTCTACAAGAAATTCAGTAGGGGCGAAATGTATGATTCGTTGCGTGACCTTGTTCCTGCACTGGTGCGTATGGGCTTCTCCAAGCACAGCCAGAATCACCTTGAAAAGCGGGAATTCTGGGCGATTGATAACGTAGACTTCCAGGTAAATAAAGGCGAGGCTTTTGGTATTATTGGCGATAACGGCGCAGGGAAGAGCACTATTCTCAAGCTTCTTAGCCGAATTATACAGCCGACCAGTGGACAGATCTCAGTTTATGGAAAACTATCGGCGCTGATCGAGGTCGGCGCGGGGTTTCATCCTGACCTCACCGGGAGAGAGAATATCTATCTCTATGGGGCGATTCTCGGGATGAAGAGGGAAGAGATTAGAAGCAAGTTCGACGAAATTGTTGAGTTCTCGGAGTTGAGCGATTTCATCGATACGCCCGTGAAGCGTTACTCGTCTGGGATGTACGCCCGACTGGGCTTCGCGGTAGCGGCCCACGTTGACCCGGAAATATTGGTGGTGGATGAGGCGCTAAGCGTGGGTGATTTTCTCTTTCAGAAGAAGTGCCTAGAAAAAATGGGATCCATAAGACGAAAAGGCGCGACGGTGATTTTCGTTTCTCACAACTTAAAGGCAGTTTCAGAGCTGTGTGACAGAACGCTTCTTCTCGATAAGGGTAAGGTCGTTACGATCGGGCCGACCGGCGAGGTGTTCAACACCTATATGGACCGGGCTCTCGCGAAAAGCAAGATTACGTCCGGGAAAGCTGCTTCGCTATTAAACGTGACGATCCGTAGCGAACAGGGCAAATGCGTCCAGTTTAACTCCGGCCAAAAGGCGTGGGTGGACATTGAGGTTATTGCCCATGAGGAGTGTAAGAGCTTGGGATTAGCTATAGAGTTTAAAGATGAATACTACTATACGGTATTCCTTACCTCGGCGCGCCGGCTTGGCAAGGATGCCTTTGCCTTGGGTGCGGGCGACCTGTTTAGGTGCACCGTAGAATTAGATTTACACCTCGCGAAAGGGATTTTTCATCTGGGGGTAACACTTTACCGCTACGATATAATGGCGCCTTGCGATGAGACGTTTCCTGCTGCGACTGTATTTATAGAACCTGACAGGGATGTTCTTGGATCTGTAAATCTGTACCCTCAGATCGTTTGCTACGAGTCCATCGGGTCTCGCGGATGCATTCAGGCTAACGAAGTAGAGCGCCCAGATGGACATCGGAAATTGTAATCGATGTCATACACAGGTCCATGCTAAGGTTAACTTTAACCAATCACCAAACCTCGATTGGAGCGCAACCGTTAGCCATCCGCCCCGTCCAAGTGGGCGGACAACTATCGGAGGTCACAAATTCGCCCGGCGGTAGCCCCCGCGAAGCGCTTGGATCACGGCCCTCGAATGCTCTGATCGCAGCACGCGGCTGTCGCCCGGAGCCCCATTGGGTGCGCGGCGACGCTTTCTGTGAGCGCACATAACGTGCGGGAAGCATAGTCAATTTGTATCCCTCGGCGCGCTAGGCATGGAGCCGATGAGTTCGCCCTTCATTACGTGGTGTCTTTTATGTTCAAACGGCTGAGCTACGTGTTCCGGCGGCTGCAGTTGCGCGCGCTGGGCCGCGAGTTGGGAGACGCCTGGGCTTTTGTTTTGCACAGAAATGTGTTGGTGCCCGCAGCCGATTTTTTGCCGCGCGGCGGCGCCATGTTGGTCGCGCGGGGTTTAGCGTGGCTCATCACTATTGGGACTATGCGCGGTCTGCGAGCTCGGCGCAGCAGGCGGCGCTCCTTTGGTGGGTCGAATACCGATGCGTTACGGGCCGCCCGAGCCTGGATTGAAACGCCCCTGCGCGACTTCGTCTATGAGCGGCGCGTGTTTCGCGGTCGGGAGGCGATGCCCGGTCCGAAATTCGTTGAAACGGGCTCAGAGCACGCACGGCGGCTTCGTGCCGAGGGCGGCCCCCTCATCTTTGCGACGGGACATTTCGTCCGGCAGGCTATGCACGCCTTATATACGCCGCAAGCCACGCCCGGGCTGCTTGGATTTGTCGTCGCACCGATGCCGCAGCCGTCCTGGAGGCCGAGCGTGATGCGAACGCGCCTAGTATTTGGCCAAATCCTGGAATGTATACGCAAGACCCGTGCTGGTGTGCTCTGCGAAGTGGTCGCAGGCGGCGGGAAGCACGCTACGAGGAGCCTGATCAGACATCTCAAGGATGACCGGCAAATCGTGATTGTGCATGTGGATGCCCCGTGGAAGGCAGAACGCTCGTGGTATAAGCGGCCATTCGCCGGGCACGCTCAACGGGTGTTCTCCGTCGGTATTGCACGACTTGCGCGGATCACGCAGACGCCTATCGTGGTCTGCATTCCGTACCAGACCGTGGAAGGTCATACCGTGCTGGAATGGCACGATCCGATCCTGCCACCGCCGCCCACGGAAACCGAAGCCGACGAGCGAGTCACTGACCAAATGCTCGATGCCATCGAATCGGCCGTTGGTCGACGCCCCGAGCAATATGTACTGGATGTCTTTGGTACTCGACACTGGAACGCATCGGCCGAGCGATGGCAGGTGGTCGATCTATAGTGTTTTAGCATTGTCGCCTGACATAGCCAAAACTTCGTGCGAAATTCTCGCGCAACAACTTTCCCGGATCCTCAGGAAGACATAGGCTGTAGCTCGCTTGGGAACAAGTCAAGCCGGCCCGTTATTTATTTACAACCCTACTGAAAAAACTCATTCATCATCGTCAGATACAGCGCTGCGTCGGTTAGTGCTTGCCGTGAGATGTTATTGTCCTTGCTCGTCACTTTTTCTCCCGCTGTCACGTTGGCTGAAGTATTTAACGACGCTAGATTCGCGTCCGAGATGGTTAACAGTTCCATTCCTCCCTGTCGGGATTACGTGGGGCCAAGTACGGCCGCATGTGGATCTTCAAGACAGAACGCTTTTGCCGGCCCCGGTTCCTTGACATTCCCCTGTGCCAATGCCTATGGGTCGCAAGGGAAGCCCCTACGCCGGTTGTGTGGGAAGCCGTTGCGGACGGTGGTGGAACGATTACCCAAAAAGACCCCGGTAGTAGACCTCGATGTAGGTTGGCAGAATGTACAGTGCCAAGTCTTCTGTCGCCTGGTAGCTACAATCCGAAGACCCGTGAGTTCCGCTACCTCCTCACCAACCTCCCCCGCACCCGATACGCGGCTGAGCAGATTGCTTTGGCCTACAAGCTTCGCTGGCAGATAGGAGAATTCAAAGAGAACAAGAGGCACAAATCATGCAATCCCTAACCAAGGCTACGAGAACACCATTAGAAGCACATTGTTGATTTTCAAACCGCCACTTTTCACATAGTTTCAGAACGCTGCTGACAGTTAATACACTGTGTTTAACATCCAACAACCATCGCGATTCGCTAAGAAGTCATCGTACGTTGATCACGGCGAGGACCCCGGCCCGTCGTGGCTCATGCCTTTTTTAGTCACTCTTCTGCTCTGCGGGGGGCTTGCGTCAATTCCTGCGCGGGCCGAGACCGTCTATGCGGCCATAAGGTTGGCGACTCTTCCCGAGGGGTCGAGCCCCGCCGTGCGAGGGTTGAACGACGCCGGCGAGATCGTGGGGAGCGTCCCGCGTGGTGGTGGTCACCGGGGGTTCCTTCTGAACGCTGGCGGACTGCAGGGAATCGGTGGGCTGCCAGGTAGCGATTACAGCGCCGCGTTCGGCATCAACAACCTCGGCGAAGTTGTAGGTTCGGCGAACACCGCCACCGGAGTGCGAGCCTTCCGCTCCCAGCGGACGAAAGGGGCCGTGGCCCTCGGCACGCTCCCAGGCGACAGCGGCAGCGTAGCGTTGGCCATCAACCAGTCGGGACAAGCTGTCGGCTATTCGAGCGGACCCACGAGCGTTCGGGCTGTCGTCTGGACCCGCTCGGGCGCCATCCAGGCGCTACCGATGCTTCGGGGCAGCGACTCAAGCCGGGCCCTCGCAAACAACGATCGCGGGGATGTCGTCGGAGTCTCCGACACCGCCTCGGGACCGTGCGCAGTACTCTGGGCGGGGGGCGCCGCGCGGGATCTGGGAGCGCTCCCGGGCCACAGCGCAAGCGAGGCGCTGAGCATTAATGACAGCGGCGAAATCGTTGGGTCCTCTGGGGACCCCGCACAGCGCCACGCCGTGCTCTGGACGCCGGACGCCGACATCCAGGATCTGGGCACCCTCCCGGGCGGCACGTGGAGCCGGGCGCACGGCGTCAATAATCTCAGCGAGGTGGTCGGCACCTCGGAGACGAGCGCCGGGAATCACGCGTTCCTGTGGACGCAGCGAGCCGGTATGCAGGATCTAAACAAGCTGGTGAAATCTCGCTTCGGGTTCGTGCTGACCCACGCAATGGCGATCAGTGCCGAGGGCCTCATCCTCGCAATCGGCCGGGACGAAGTCACGGACCCCGCCGACGCCGTGGGGCGCGGGCACGATAACCACGAACTCCCGATAATCTTTCGCCTGGATCCAGTGCCCTAGCTCATGCCGCGCCGATACCCGAACTTTGCACTCACCGTCGCCGTCCTGATCGCGTTGTGCCTCGGCACGACGCCGGGCGCCGCGCAGACATCGCCAGATATTGTTGGGGCTTGGTCGTTAGTCAACCCGCTGCCCTATTTCCCCATCCATACCCACTTGCTGCCCACGGGGAAAGTGATGATCTGGACGGGCGACGGCGGGGTGTCCGGCGACGATCCCCGATCCTGGGATCCCGCCGACGAGAGCGTGTCGAGCCTTAGTACGCCGGGCTACGACACCTTCTGCAGCGGCCACTCGTTTCTGGCTGACGGCACACTCTTCGTAGCCGGCGGCCACATCCAGGGTCACGTAGGTCTGTCGAGGGCGAGCACGTATAACCCCTTCAGCGACACGTGGAGCATCTTGCCCAACATGAACGCCGGCCGCTGGTACCCGACCACCACCGTTCTGGCCAACGGCGACGTTCTGGTGGTCTCCGGTGATATCGACCTCACGAGCGGCATCAACACGCTGCCTCAGGTGTTCCAGGTATCGACGGGGACGTGGCGGGACCTCACGAACGCGCAGCTCGGGCAGGACCTTTACCCCATGATGCTGCTGGCGCCGAACGGCAAGGTCTTCAATGCAGGACCGACGGCGACGACCCGCTATCTTGACACGGCGGGGAGCGGTACTTGGAACATCGTGGGGACTCGGGCCGGCGGATACCGTGGCTACGGGTCAGCGGTGATGTACGCGCCTGGCAAGGTCTTGGTGATGGGCGGCGGCCAAACCCCGCCGACGAATACCGCCGAGGTCATCGACCTCAACGAGGAGTCGCCGCAATGGCGCTTCGTCGGCTCCATGGATTTCGCCCGGCGCCACCTCAACGCGACGCTGTTGCCCGACGGCAAGGTGCTGGTCACCGGCGGCACCGCCACGCCCGGCTTCAACGAACCCAGCGGCGCCGTGCATGCAGCAGAGCTTTGGGATCCGGCGACCGAAAACTGGACGACGCTCGCCAGCAGCTCGGGAATTCCCCGCGTGTACCACTCTACGGCGCTCCTGCTGCCGGACGGCCGGGTCTTGAGCACGGGCGGCAACGGGTATCCGGACACTGAGATCTATTCGCCGCCGTATCTCTTCAAGGGAACCAGGCCGACAATCACCTCGGCGCCGCCCAGCGTCGTCTATGGGCAGTCCTTCTTCGTCGAGACGCCGGACGCCGCAACGATCTCCAAGATCACAATGCTGAGACTCTCCTCGACGACTCATGCTTTCAACATGAGCCAGCATATCAGCGACCCGAGCTTTGCGCAGGCCACGGGCGGCCTCAGCGTCACGGCCCCTCCCAGCGGCAATGTTGCGCCTCCCGGCGACTACCTGCTCTTCATCCTGAACGGGAGCGGCGTCCCGTCCGTCGCCAAGATCCTCCGCATCGGCGCCCCTGCGGATACTACCCCTCCGACAGTTCCGGGGAGTCTCTCGGCGACTGCGTCAGGAGCTAACCGGATCGATCTGTCATGGATTGCATCGACGGACGACGTTGGGGTGACGGGGTATCAGGTCGAGCGGTGCCAGGGCACGGGCTGCACGAACTTTGCGCAAGTGACGACCGTGACGACGACGAGCTACAGCGATATAGGGCTTTTAGCCGCTACCACCTATCGCTACCGCGTGCGGGCGACGGATGCCTCGGGGAAGTTGAGCGCCTATTCCAATACGGCGACGGCGGCCACAACTGCGGGTGGTTCCCCTGCTGGCCTGGTGGCGGCGTATGGGTTTAGCGAGGGGAGTGGGACGGCGGTGGCGGATGCCTCGGGAAACGGCAATGCGGGGACGACGATCGGGGCAACGTGGTCGGCGCAGGGCAAGTATGGAAGTGCGCTGGTATTCAATGGGACGAGCGCGCGGGTGAATGTGCCGGATGCGCCCACGCTGGATATAACGGCGGCGATGACGCTGGAAGCCTGGGTGTACCCGACGGCCACCTCAACGATCTGGCGGACTATCCTCGCGAAGGAACAGACCGAGGATCTGGCGTATGCGCTATTTGCGCAAGCGCCAACGCTACCGGTGGCGGGATACAACACATCAACTACCTCGGCGAACAGGCAAGGCGCGATCGGGCCGTCAGCCTTGCCGCTGAACACGTGGACGCACTTGGCGGGTACCTATGACGGGAATACGGTGCGGCTATATGTGAATGGGGCGGAGGTGGCGAATCAGCCGGCGACAGGAGCCATCATCACTTCAACGCACCCTTTGTCGATCGGTAGCAATACAGTGTGGGGGCAGTACTTCACTGGGCGGTTGGATGAGATCCGCGTCTACGGTCGGGCGCTGAGTCCAGCAGAGATTCAGGTGGATATGAATACGCCGATTACGGCAGGTGCGGATACTACCCCTCCGACAGTTCCGGGGAGTCTCTCGGCGACTGCGTCAGGAGCTAACCGGATCGATCTGTCATGGATTGCATCGACGGACGACGTTGGGGTGACGG
>JALZJW010000006.1 GCA_030859565.1 Pseudomonadota bacterium | reverse complement strand
TCCGTCAAGCGCGCCTGCACGAGGTAAGATGCGCCGGTCGCACCCTGATCGGCCAAGACGACCTTGAGGGCGCGACTGCCGAGCGCTCGGCGCACCCAGTCTTCAAATGTCGCCAGCGCCGGGTGTTGTTGTCCGCCGGCCCCGGTGCGCTGTGCTGCCGCCGGATCGAGCGAAGCAAACCACCGGCGGGTGTTGAGGATGGCGACGACTTTCCCGCGCTCGGCGGGCTCCAGCGTGTCGAGCAGACTCACGATGTCGGCGATCCGCTGGGCGGCCTGGGCCGCGTCGGTTTGTGCAAAGATCCTGTCCACCTCCCAGGAATGGATCGCCGCGCCGACCCCGCCCGCCACCACGAGGCCCAGCACCTGGATCAGGATCATCCTGCCGAACAGAGACTTGGGAAGCACTATCTCACTACTTCCACTCTAGCAGAGAGCACGTATCCCTCCCCGCGGACGGTCTGGATGATGACAGGCTCCCGCGGGTCGTCGCGGAGCCGCTGGCGCAGCCGGCTCACCTGGGCGTCTATGCTGCGTTCGAAGGGATCGGTTTCTCGCCCCTTCGCCAGCTCCATGATCTGGTCGCGGCTCAAAACACGGTTGGAGTGATTGAGCAGTATCCGCAGCAACCGGTATTCGGCGCCGCCTAGCGGAACGACGACGCCGTCGGCGGAGGTCAACTGGCGCAGGGCGGGATCCAGCGTCCAACCGGCGAACCGGATCAATCGTGCGTCTTCCGGCTGCAGGTTGCGGGGCAGGCTTCGGGATCGGCGCAGTACGCTCTTCACGCGCGCCAGCAGCTCACGCGGATTGAAGGGCTTGGGCAAGTAATCGTCGGCGCCCATTTCCAGACCGATGATGCGGTCTATCTCCTCGCCACGCGCGGTCAACATGATCACCGGCGTGTCCATCCGTGCTCGCATCTCGCGACAGAGCGCGAGCCCATCCTCGCCGGGCAACATGAGGTCGAGCACCACGAGGTCCACGTGGCTCGATTCAAGGGCTGCCCACATCGCTTTTCCGTTGGGAACCGCATTGGCACGATAACCGTTCTGCTCCAGGTAATCGCACAAGAGCGTCCGGATCTCGCGATCATCGTCAACGACGAGAACGCTGTCTTTCGTCACGGTGTTCTTATATCGCATGGCAGGGTGGTATGCGAGTGCTGTTCGTAACTTAGTGTGAGCCCGGCGGGGTTGTCACCTTACGTTACAAAAAAAGCATTAGGGCCGCTCGGGGTATCCATGGCCATCGCCACCCTCGAAGCCGACGACGCCTGGGCCGGCATCCGTCGTTCGTCAATATCGCCGGCGGCTCAACGCGGCCGGCCGTGCTTGCTAGCGCGCTCTCAGCCCCATAGACTGAGGATCTCGTTACGGAAACTTTGAAAGCCACGGCCACCCGTCGCGGCGGCGGACGATCCGATGCTCACGCTGTATCAGTTTGAATGCTCTCACTACTGCGAGAAGCCCCGTGGCGCTCGACTACAAAGGGCTCGACTACCGCACGCGCAACCTCGTCCCGGGCCCCCACCGGCTCGTCACCGAGCGCTTGGCCCCGCGCAGCCATGTCCCGATCCTCGTCGATGGGGAGCGGGTCATTCAGGGCTCCTCCGAAATCATCGACTACCTCGCCAAGCGCTGTCCAGGCGCCCGCTTGACCCCGGTCGGGGCGAGCGCGGCGCAAGAGGCGCACGAATGGGAGCGCTACCTCGATCGCGAGATCGGGGTCACGATCCGCCGCTGGTTTTATTTCCATATCCTACCCGAGCGCAAGCTCGCGGCGCGGTTTCTCTTGCAGGGTGCGCCGGGTACGGGGCTCCGCTCTATGCCCTCATCTTCCCGGCCGTGCGGCGCGCCATGCGCTCGCTCATGCGCATCGACGCCGAGAACGCCGCGCGCTCCGAGTTGCAACTGCGCGCCGCTTTGGTGCACCTGAACGAGGCGTGCGCGGGCGCCGCTACCTGGCGGGCTCGGGAGGCTTCTCCAGGGCCGATCTCACCGCCTGTGCCTTGCTCGCGCCACTGTGTCTCCCCAACGCAGCCTATGCGCGGGATCTCCCAAAGGCCGTGGCCGCGTTTCGCACCGAGCATGAGGCCGATCCTTTCTTCGGCTGGGTGGTCGAGACCTACGGCCGTTATCGCCACCGCGACGTTTGACCGCCGGCCGCGAGCGCTAGCTAGCACTCGGTCCTCGCCATGCCCTGAACGTCGGGGGTGGAGTCCATGCGATGAGAGCCGAAGTCCCCTTGTGGACCTTCCGCCGCCTGGGTGCTGTCGCCCGACCGCGTGCACTACGATGGGACATCGACGTTTGCGCGCTCACGATTATGGTGCGGCTGAGCGGCCCGCAAACGTCGGGCAGCGTTTTCGTCCGGAGTTCATCAATCGCGTGGACGAAACCGTCGTCTTTCATCCCTTGGGGCGCGACCAGGCGGGCGACGCGACGGCTAAAGCCTGCATTCAATCTTCGACATACGCACGACGCAGCGAAAACCAATGTGGCAGGCCGAGGTGTCAACCGCCTCGCCTTGGCGCGCCGCCGGCCGGTAGCGTAGGCAGTAGTTGGGCGCGCAGAGATGTGAACCGCCTTTCACCACTCGGCGCGCGATATGTCCGCCGGGCCCGCTCGGAACGCAACAGGATTTTTTTATGTTTTCGGCGCGACGCGGCGTGAAGGAACTCCCGGTCCACTCCCATACGTTGCCGGTCATGTCGTAGAGCCCATAGCCATTTGCGGGAAACGCCTCGACCGGAGAGGTGCCCTCGTATCCATCGACTTTGAGGTTCTCCCAGGGGAATCGGCCTTGCCAGGTGTTAGCCATTGCCCGCCCCTCCGGAGCAAACGTTTCGCCCCACGCGTAAGGCGCGCCTTCCAGACCGCCGCGGGCCGCGAATTCCCATTCGGATTCGATCGGTAACGCCTTTCCCGCCCAGTCTGCGTATGCGCAAGCATCCTCGTAAGTGACGTGAACTACCGGGTGGTCATCCCGACCGTTGAGGGTGCTGTCCGGACCCTCGGGATGCCGCCAATCCGCCCCGGGTGCGTATTCCCACCAGGCACGATAGTTACGCAGATCCATGGGGCCACTCGGCTTCCTAAACACCAGGGAACCGGGCACTAAGAGAGATGGGTCGGCGTGCGGGTACGTAGCGGAATCGGGCGGGCGCTCGCAGCCGGTGATGTATCCGGTCGCGCTGACGAATTGCCGGAACTCCGCGTTGGTCGCCGGACGTGAGTCCATCCAGAATCCACGGACAGTCTCCCGGCAAACTGGGCGCTCCTCGGGGTAAAAATGGTTCGAACCCATGAGGAAGCTGCCGCCCGGCACCCAAATCATATGTCCCCGGCCCGCTGTGTCAGCCGCGCGGCCCGCCTTCTCCATCGCAACGGACGTTGGTCCGCTCCGCGATGGCGGGTTCTTCCGCGGTTGCGCGCTTGCCTTCTGTGCGGACATGAGTCTAGGACGACGCTCCGGTTTTCGGTACGAAGTCGATCGGCGATCCGGGCGGAATGAGCTGTTCTTTCTTGGTGCTGTCCTCGAATTCCCGTACGATTCGTTGCGCGTGCTGCATCACCCACCAGCGCACGTACCGCTGGCTGACGGGCTCTCGTTCTTTCGGGTCCTCCTGCAGGTGAGTAATGCGGGCAAAGCCCAGCGGCAGTTCCGGGTCGTGAAAGTGCTGCTGGCGTTTGAAGTTGATCTTGAAGTCTTTCCATTTGACGGCGTGCAGCTCGTCCTTGAGCCATACCATGCAGGATTCGCGATTGGAAGTTTCCTGTTCGCCCAGAAAGAAAGAGCCTTGGTCTATGCCGTCGATCAGCCGATCAGCTGGCGATTTGCACCCGACGAACCCTAGCAACGTAGTGAACATGTCGGTGACGTGCACCATCTCGTTGCTCTCAGTTCCTGGCTTGATATGGCCAGGCCAGCGAATGAGGAACGGCGTGCGAATGCCTCCTTCCGCCGAACTGAAATACGAGCCATCGAAGAAACCAGCGGTTCCCCGCCCTACCAAGTGATCTTCGGCTCCGTTATCACCACACATAACAACGATGGTGTTGTCGGCGATCCCGAACTCGTCAAGCTGGTCAAGCAGCACGCCGAAGTCGTGGTCCAGCATCAGCAGGCAGTCGCCCCAATCGCCATTGGTGCTGACCCCTTTGAATTCGTCGCGCGGGATCATTGGAAAATGCATCAGCGAATGATTGAAGTAGAGAAAAAACGGCTTGTCCGCAGCCGCGCTGCGCTTCATGAAGTCCAGCCCACGCTTTTGGTATTCGAGGTCACAGTTCTTCTTCATGTCCATGGTGAGTTGCTGATCTTTGAGCGCCCGCACGCCTTTGCCTTTTCGGCCCTCGTGCATATGGGAGTAGCCGTCGCGCTCCGGCACGTAATGCGGATCTTCCAGCCACATGCATTCGTCGTAGGTGCGAAGCGGACCGTACCACTCGTCAAAGCCGTGATCTGTTGGCCAGCGCCCATCTTCCGCGCCTATGTGCCACTTGCCGAGGCACGACGAAACGTAGCCAGCATCGGCAAGGATTTCGGCTATGGTCTTCTCCCATGCCACTAATCCGCCCGCATTGCCACCCAAGGCAATTGTGTGGTTGCCGGAGCGGATCGGGAAACGTCCAGTCATCAGAGCCGAGCGGGTCGGCGTGCATTGAGGTTCGACGACGTAGTGCGTCAGCTTGGCGCCTTCCTTGGAGAACTGATCCATGCGCTTGGTGTCAGCTCCACGCAGGATGCCGCCGCCGTAGCAACCCAATTCGCCCATGCCTAGGTTATCGACATGGAAGAAGAGGATGTTTGGTCTTTTAGCCATTTGGCACCTCCGAGTTGATGGTCTTCGTGTCTACCACGCTTTGTTTTATCTTTCTGAACTTGCTGGTCATGTTATTTCTCTGTCTCCTTTGGATATGGCTGTAATACTGCGACGGGTGGGGTGGTTGGAGTCAGCCTTCATGCCTAGCAGCAGGCCAGCCCGACGTAAGCGAGGCTTGCTGTGATCGCGCATAATCAGAAGCGATCGCGACGAACGGATCCGCCACTGTCTCGGGGTACAGCGGCTGTCGGAATTTGGCGCGCAACCGAACGTTGGGATCGATTTAGATAGACATCACTGCTGTGCTCGACCGAGTAAGCGCCATCGGGATAGCCGGCGCCGTAGCGGTGTGATGCATCGAACTGTTGTTCGAGCTTAGCAAGCGCCTGGCCGGTGCCACCGACAAAGGCCGGACCACGGTATCATGCGCACCTCACGTATAGGATTTTTAAACGTCCTTTTTTCGAGTGAAGGTACTGCTTAACCTGCTGGGTGTCAATCACGCGTGTCCTGGGTCCAGGATTGGGGACTTTCCGGGATATTTATCGGCCCGAGGCGCAATCCTCAGCCGCACCGACGAGCTCGGCTTCAACGCCGTCGAGGACGTCGTGCACGTTCACGATCTACGACGTCAAGTTCCAGGGTCGGAACTTCCGCCTGACGGATGTGGAGGGAAGGATCGTGAAGAAGCTGCTGGCTTGACCGCGGCCAGGTAGCGTTCGAACGGACAGCCTTCGCCCCCCTCATGGCACGCATGCGGCCCTGCAAGCTCGAGCGCACGTGCAAGCGCCGACTCCATCGCGATGAACCACCCCGGCTGAGCGGCGAACAGATTCTCCCGCCCTATCCGCTCGGCTGCGCCGGTCCGCTCGAACTGCTCTATCGCGGCTTCGCGCATGCCAAGCAAGACCAGCCGCTTGCCCTCGCGCGCCAGCCTGTCCCTGGTCGCCTCGATGACGGCCACCGTCGTGGCGTCGAGATCTTGCGCCTGCCGCATTCTGAGCACGACGACGCGGACGCCCGGCTCGGATGCCGCAGCGATGAGGGCCGCCTCGAGTTCGCCGGCGACGGCAAAGAAAAGTGGGCCGGCTACGTTCAGAATGCGGATGGCTCCGCAACGATGCACCGCGCCGCCCGGTTTCGGATCGATCTCCTGAAAGCGGCCGTCATCGCCCACGACCATCTCGCGCACGGCGAGCAGCCTTGCGCGGCGCAAAAACAACACCAGGCTGATAGCGATGCCGACATAGATCGCCTTGTCCAAAGGCAGCATCCACGTCCCAACGAGTGTCACAACAAAGGCGATTCGATCGCTGGTCGTTCCGTACAAGACGCGGCGGATGCGCGGTCTGTCGATCAGATCGGTCGCCACGACCAGCACCAGTCCAGCGAGGCTGGCGATCGGCGTTCGGTCGACGAACGGCCCAAGAAAAAGCAGAACCAGCAGCATCAGCACACCGGAAGCCGCTCCGGAAAGCCGGCTGACCGCCCCGGCGCGCTCGTTGAGCACCGACCGCGTGAGGCTCCCGCCAACTGGATATCCGCCGAACAGGCCAGCAGCAACGTTTGCCAATCCTTGTCCCGAGAACTCGGCGGCGATGTCGAGTCGCTGAGCGGTCCGCGCGGCGATCGCCCGGGCCGCGGCGCTCGATTCGACCAGCGATAAGACGGCGCACGCAAGCGCAGCTTGGAAAAGATCCGACATTGCTGCGAAGTTCGGTACCGTGAACGGAACGAATCCAGTCGGCGCCATCGTCAGGTCGGAAACCAGCTTCAGACCATGGGCCCTCAGGTCGACAACGGCGTCGAGCGCGATGCCTCCCACCAGCGCAAGAATCGCCCCCGGGATGCGCGGATCGATCCTGCGCAGACCGAGAACCGCCACCGCGGTACCGATGGCAAGACCCACGGACAAGCCATTGGTGCTGGCGATATCGCTCAGCCACACCCTCATCATCGTGACGAGGTCGCCGGTGGCCCCCGCGGTTGCAGTCACGTTCGGAAGCTGCCCGACGAAGATCAACACCGCCGCCCCGGTCATATAGCCACGAAAAACGGCGTTCGAAATGTAATCGACCAGTGCGTCGATCCGGACCAGGCCGGCGAAGAGCTGCAGCAAGCCCACGGTAAACGCGAGCGTCACCCCGATCTCTGCGGGTGTGCCGCCAACCTGGGCTGCAACAGCGGCGCCCACCAGCAGGCTCACCGCATTGGTCGGCCCGGTCACCACGTGACGCGAGCTGCGCATCAGACTGCCCACGACCGCGGGCACTGCCGCCGCGTAAAGGCCCATCGCCGGTGGCAGCCCCGCGATAATAGCGTAGGCAACCCCCTGCGGTACGGTCATGAAGACCAGGGCAACAGCCGCCATCAGGTCGCGCGGGAGATCGCGCGACCTGTACGTACGAAGGTCGACGAAGGGAAAGTAGCGGGAGGCCAAGTAGCGCGCGAACCTCACGTCGCTACCGCCGCCCTGATCTCACGCAGAGGCGCGCTTTATGTACTCTGCCACGCGCTCTCGGTATCGACTGACGCTCGCCGCGACCAATTTGGCATCGAGCTCCCGTTTCTCCGACCTTATTGCGTATGCCAAATCCAGGCCGAGCTTGCCTCCATAGGCAGCCGGATGCTCGGGACACCTGACGACCATCATGATGTGAAGATGCGTGTTCTCCTCCCCAAACGAGAGGACGTAGGTACGGTCCGGCTTCTCAATTTCGATGATCATGCGCGAAACCCCAGCGATGATCGGCGCTGCCTCTTTCCAATCCTTTGCGGAGATCTCGTGGAACAATCCATGAACCTTGGGAACCAGCACGAGGGAGCCTTCTGGCCAGAATCGGAAGGTGTGGAACACCGACCATCGCTCCGATTAATAGACGACAAGCTCAGGATGCTTTTCAGGAAAGGTGCAGAAAAGACAGTCAGACATGGAACATCCTCCAGGGCGCGACCATACACGACCGCACCGGTCTTGCACAACCTCTCTGACAGCCCTCCGATCGTTGACATCAGCCGCGTCAACATGGTAATCACACACATCTTTCCGGAATCTGAACTCCCGTTCCGCGAAGCTCTATGAGCGCGCCCGCAGAGTCATGCCGGGGGGGCAACACCCGTACCAACTCTCCATTGGCCGCCGCGTCCTCTCTATACCGCATCGGGTTCGGGTGGGCGCGTTCTCGACGTCGATGGGGTCGACTTATATGTATAGGCGCTTACCGAAACAACATCGACAAAAAATTGTCGATAGTTGCGGTGCCACGAACTGCCCCGACATGGGCCACTTTTCGGAGCGTAGTTCTCCGAAAAGCGTAGACCCTTACCAGAACGACATCGACAAATTTTTGTCGATATGCGCTGCCCCGGGGGCCACTTTTTCGGGGCCCAGTCCCCGAAAAAGCGTAGGAGCTTACAGCGATAGCCCATGTATCTGGCTTATCGTTGGCGATGGCGGGGCGGGTGATATAGCGGCACAGGTGCTCAAGTTTGTGGCCCTGATTGATGCCGAGCCGCACCCCCGGCATGCAGACTAAAGCCCTGCTCGTTGACACAGCGTGGGGTGGGCGGCGCCCCTTGGCCGGGGACGGTTTGCAAGCTAAGCACTTTTTGCCCCGCCCTAGGCCTAAGCGCAATGCGGTAGGTGCAACCGCCGATTGCAGGGGCCCGAGCGCGGTATCCGGATCGGTTTCGGCTAGCAGCCTGTCGGACTTAGGTTGAACGGTAAAGCGGCGGCGCAGGTGCTGAGCGCGACCATCGTTGGTCGGGCGGTCATTGATGCTGTAGGGACGGTGAAATGATGATGGACGTATCGATCCCGGCGGCCTGCACCACGATGGCCGTGACGGCGGGCTTGATGCCGTAGAACAGCCCCGCGACAAGTGGCACGTCGCCGAAGGCGATATAGACCCACGACAGGGCGATCAGGATCAATAGCGAAGGCAGCACGGCGCCTGCCACGATGCCGCCACATGTCCGGTGCATTAGCCAGCCGATGTAGGTCGCGAGTTGTTGCGCTTCCGGGCCGGGCAAGACCATACAGTAGTTCAGCGCGTGCAGGAAACGCCGCTCCGAGATCCAGCGCCGGCGCTCAACCAACTCTTCGTGCATGGTGGCAATCTGTCCAGCCGGGCCGCCGAAGCTGATGAAACCGAGCTTGAGCCAGAAGGCGAAGGCCTGCCAGAAGCTCGCTGGTGAAGGCATGGATTCGGTGCTCTTGATGGCGAGCGCATCGGGTTGGTTCATGGGGTGGGTACTCCTTTGTCGAAGGCGGCGAGCAGACCGTCGAACACGCCGCTCGCGCCGGCCAACATTTGATCGTCGTCGGTGATGGCTTCGCGCAGACCGGCGAGCACGCTTTCCACCCCGGCCGCCTCGGGTGGCTGCACGCCACCGACATCGAGGTAATGCACCAGTGCGCCGAGCCGCTTAAGCGCCGCATGCTCAAGACTGAAGCTGGCCAACAGCACCTCGAAGGTGACGTGGCCATCGACGTGGCTGAAGGTCGCGCCGTCGAAGTCGAAACCGAGTGCATCGACCGGACAGTCGCTTGGGGAGGCCAGCCAGAGCAGGCGAGCCTGCGGGTCGATGAAGCGCCAGATCGGCAGGCGCAGGCCAGTCGATCCACCCAAGGGTGTCGCCGGGTCGCCCAGATGCGCCCTTGGTAGTCGCTGATCGACCGGCGTGAGATCGTGCCCTCGACCGGGCGCGGCTCATCCGGAGCGAGCACCCGAGCCGTTGCAAGGTCCAGCTCTTGGAGGGCCGCACATCCGCTTGCCGCTGGGCCTCGCCGGGGAAAAAATCGATGTCGGAGAGACTTGCGAAAGCCTTGCGCAGTTTACGGGCTTGCTTGAAGCACCTCCTGCACCGTGTCTGCAGACAGCCCGTCGCGCGCGTTCGCTATGTCGGCCAGCAGCGCCGCGACGCGACTCGCGCCCGATATCGTCGAGGCGTGCTGTGCAAACCGGCTCACCTGTCCCCGGTCGAGCCCCTCGGTGGCAGCGATCTCGGTGATCGTCCGGTACTTGCCTTCGTCCCGCAGCCGCTGCCAGTGGTGCGCCAGCCCCAACGCCCGGATCAGGGGCGCATGCTGCGCCGCGTCCCGCTCCCGCTGCTCCTAAGCGGCCTCCGGAACTCCTCCGGCGCGTCTAGCAGCGTGAAGACCTGCCGTTTACCCCGCGCTTGACCAGCGTCCAGGGGATGAAGGTTTCCATCTGCACGCCGCCTGCCGGGCTCGGGATCTGGTAGGTCACCGGGTCGGCCGGTAGCGGTCCGACGCACCTTTATGGGGCATCTATAGGCATGACGGCTCCATAACGGAGCATGCCATTATCACTTCGGTGCCGGGTTTAATCCGCTTACGATCCTGGAAATCTCAATAAATAAATAGGTTGCGTCGAGATGGCGGAGAAGGGCAAAGCTCTTGCCTAATAAAATTCCGATACCGCCGCGGAATCGGCCGAAACCAAGGCGCATGGACCACCGCGCGCGTTTCTACTGACCGGGAACATACCGTGAACCTGACGGCCCAGGAGCTGCGCGGCTAGCGCGGGCACCTCGCGTCCCGGATCCATAGTTATATAAAAATATAAATATATTCTTTGTGGTGAATATTTCTTCCGCGTTACAGTGCTCGCAATGGCAGCAGCGGAGTGAACGGACGACCGCATCATCATTACTTCGGACCAGAGATCTCTACCATGCAAGCAAGCGCGATAAGGTCTCCCTGGGACCGGGCGTCAAATCGAATCAGACGATTCGCGCATGCAACATGGACAACACAACTAGCAGAGTTAACATCGAGGATTGAGCCATGAGACTTTTGAGTGTAGTGACCGCGGCACTGTTGTTGGGACTCAGCAGCGCCGCCAACGCAGAAGCCATCCGGATTGCCATCGGCCACCAGACCAAGTGCACCGACACGTACTCCGCCGGCATCATCGTGAAAGAACTGCACCTGATCGAGAAGTATCTGCCCAAGGACGGAAAGTACAAGGGTGCGACCTATGAACTCGACTGGAAGGACTACGAGTCGGGTGCGCCGGTCACCAACCAGATGCTGGCGAACAAGCTCGACTTCGGCGTCATGGGCGACTATCCGCTAATTGTGAACGGCGCCAAGTTTCAGCAGACCAAGAGCCTCGAGACGATTTACATCGCCGGCACCGGCTATAACCTGCACGGTTCGGGCAACGCCGTCGTGGTGCCGTTGAAGTCCGACGTGCACACGCTGAAGGACCTGAAAGGCAAGTCGATCTCGGTCCCGGTCGGCAGCGCCGCTTGGGGCATGACGTTGAAGGCGATACGGGACAGCGGCCTGGCGCAGAGCGATATCGAGATCAAGAACCAGAGCCCGCCCGTGGGCGCGGCCAACATCGCCGAGAGCAAGATCGACGCGCACGCCGATTTCTGCCCGTGGTCGGAGATCATGGAGTTCCGCGGTACCGGTCGCAAGATATTCGACGGCAGCGAGGCCAGCGTGCCGTATCTGCACGGCGTCGTGGTGCGCAAGGACTACGCCGAGAAATATCCCGAGATCTTGGTCGCCTTCATGAAGGCCGTAATCGAGGCCGGTGACTGGGTGCGCAAGGACCCGGTGCGGACTGCCACCATGCTCGAGAAGTGGACCGGTGTGGAAAAAGAAGTGCAGTACCTGTACTTCAGCGTCGGCGGCACGCTCACCCTGGACCCGACCATCAAGACGAAGTGGATCGAGACCCTGAAACTCGACCACCTGGTGCTAGCAACCGAGATGCAGATCCCACCGCTGGATTTCGCCAAGTGGATCGACGATCGCTATATCCGTGAGGCCTACAAGGCACTTGGCCGAGACTATGACAAGGATCTCAACGTCATCCACGACCCCAAGACCGCGCTCAATAAATTGCCGCCGGCGGAGCTGTGGCACGCGAAGAAGGGCGTCATCAGCTATCCGAGTGTGGCGGCTATGCTCAAGGCAGCGGAGGGCTTCAAGACGGATGGCGAGCTGCGCGCGGCCTATGTATACGACCAGATCACCGGTATCAAGATCTTCGGCCACGTGGCGCACTTTGTGACAGCCAAGAACGGCAACGTCACCGCCTTCATGCGGAAGCCGGATGCGGAGAAATTCGGCAAGGCATCCGGCGGCACACTGGGGCGCTTCGACGAGGTGCTGAAAGCGGCTGCCACGCCGCAACGCCCAACCGGCACGGCAGTAGCGGCAAACCAGTAACGCGAATCGCGAACTCCTTAGCGATGCACGGGATTCAACATGAACGCAAAAACAGGGCTGGCGCGGATCGAACGCAAGGCATGGACGAGCTGTCCGACGCCATCGCTGACGCGAACACGCTGCCAACCGCGATGCCCGACGTGCTGTTGGCCAAGGCGCGACGCCGTGCAGCGCGGCGCAAGACGCCAGCCGGCATTCCCTGGCGCAGCTATCTGGTACGCACGCTTGCTATCGTCGGCGCGATCCTGCTGTGGCAGCTGGCCTCGGCCGCCAAGCTAAAGTTCATCATCAGTTTTGAAAACATCCCGACACCGATGGTCGTCGGCGAGCGTTTCCTGCAGCTGCTGTCCACTCCGCAGTTCTATATGCACATTGGCGTGAGTATGAGACGCATCCTGATCGCCTTCACCCTCGCGACCGGTCTCGGCGTCACGGTCGGCGTGCTCATGGGTCGCCTGCGCATCGCCACCGACATCATGATGCCCTACATCGAAATCCTGCGGCCGATCCCGGCGGTGGCCTGGATCCCGCTCGCGATCCTGATGTTTCCGACCGAGGAGTCGAGCATCATTTATATCACCTTCCTCGGTGCCTTCTTCCCGATCGTGTTGAACACCGTGCACGGCGTGCAACAGACACCGGACACGCTGATTCGGATAGCGCTGTCTTTCGGCGCCAACACCTGGTCGATGTTGTGGCACGTCATTTTGCCGGGCGCACTGCCGAGCATCATGGCCGGGCTCGCCATCGGCATGGGCGTGTCGTGGTTCTCGTTGCTGGCCGGCGAAATCATCAGCGGCCAATATGGCATCGGTTACTTCACGTGGAACTCGTACTCACTGGTCGAGTATCCCAACATCATCGTCGGCATGCTCACCATCGGCGCACTCGGGACGCTCTCAACCTGGCTCGTGCGTCAGGCGTCCAAGCCGGCGCTGCGCTGGCAGGAGGAGCGTGACTGATGCGTGGCTATCTCGACGTCATGTGCCACACCATCGCGCGTCAGCGTGCGCGCTGGCTCGCCGTTAGCGTGGGATTTGTGGTGCTGTACTACGTCGGGCTCTTGGCGCTCACGATGCTGCGTTTCGGCGAGATCCCGAACTACGTCGTGTTCCATGACGTGTTCGGCGCTTACAAACTCATCTTCGACGGCACGCCGGCATTGTCGGATGCGCTCGCGATCCTGGTGGACGAGCCCTGGTTCGAGACCGGTTACAAGAATCCGTACTACTACGGTATCGCGACCTGGAGCTACATGCTGATCCCGCCGAAGATGCTGCTGGTGTTCCTGACCAGTACGCTGATCGCAACGGTCGCGGTGCTGGTGACGAAAAGTAAAGAGGTCGCCTGCCCGACCTCGTCGGCACGGGCCTATGCGACCGCCGGCATTGGCACGGCGCTCGTTGGCCTGACCAGTGCCACGCTCACGTGGGTCGTGTGCTGTGCCACACCCTCCTGGGTCGTGCCGCTCGCCATGCTCGGCATGGGCGTCTCGCTCGCCTTGTGGCTCGAGCCGGCCGGAATGATTTTGACGCTGCTCGGCCTGGCGCTGTTCGTCGGCATTATCGTGCAGCAGCTACGTGACCTGGCCGCCGCGTCCCACGTGCTTGCCCCATGAAATGACAACGACCCATACCGGCATCGAGGATGTCGTGGTTGAAGCGCCACTGCCGGCACTGCCAAAGCTGCACCGTCAGCATCATCCGGTCTCGAAGGGCCATGTCGCGCTCGACAATGTCACGGTCCTGTTCAAGGGCGGCGTAGTCGCGGTCGAGGACGCCACGCTCGACGTGCGCCCCGGCGAGTTCGTGTGCCTGCTGGGTCCGTCGGGTTGCGGCAAGTCGACGCTGATGAATTGCGTCGCCGGCTTCGTGAAGCCGACGGCGGGCGAAGTCAAGGTCGACGGCGCGCGCGTGGTAAAACCGGGTCCCGATCGCGGCATGGTGTTCCAGCAGCACTCGCTGTTTCCGTGGAAGACGGTCCGGGACAACGTCAGTTTCGGACCGCTCATGGCTAAGAAGGGGAAGACCGAGGCCGATGCGACCGCGCGCACGTTGTTGGGCATGGTCGGTTTGAGCGCGCATGAGAAAAGTTACCCGGCCGTGCTCTCGGGCGGTATGAAACAGCGCGTCGGTATCGCGCGCGCCTTGGCCAACTATCCGAACGTATTATTGATGGACGAACCCTTCGGTGCGCTCGATGCGCAGACGCGCGCCATGATGCAGGAGACCTGCTGCAGATCTGGGGCGAGTTCGGCATTACCGTGATCTTCGTTACGCACGATATCGACGAGGCGGTGTTCCTGGCCGATCGCATCATCGTCATGAGCGCGAGCCCGGGGCGGCTGATCGCCGACATCAAAGTAGAGCTGCCGCGCCCGCGCGCTGTCGAGGTTGTGTCGGACCAGCACTACATTGCGACCAAGCGGCGCTGCATCGATCTGATACGGGCGGAATCGCTGCGCGCCTTCGCGCAGCAACACGACGAGCTGTAATTCATGACGCCGCACTGGAGGTCGAGAGCCCTGGGAGTCGCTGCCGTGCTCGCGCTGGCCGGCGCCGCTGGATGGTTACTCGCGGGCACGCGCCCGGCGGTGCTGCCGGACGATCTGCGCGACGTGCTGCTGAGCAATCCGGTAAAACTCACGCCGCTGCGCCTCATCGACCAGCACGGACTGACCGTCACCGAGTCTTCGTTCGTCGGTCAATGGACCTTGCTCACGTTCGGATTCATTCACTGCCACGACGTGTGCCCGGTTAACCTGGCACAGTTCGGCGCGATCAAGCGGGCGTTAGCGCAGCAATATCCCAAACTCGCGCAGCCGCGCTACATG
The DNA here is from genome assembly GCA_030859565.1 of Pseudomonadota bacterium. NCBI lineage: Bacteria > Pseudomonadati > Pseudomonadota > Pseudomonadota bacterium. Next base: position 37,843 of record JALZJW010000006.1, on the reverse strand, counting down.
TTCGTCAGTGTGGATCCGGGGCGCGACACGCCGGCGCATCTGGCACAGTATCTGTCGGGTTTTGACCGCAGTTTCATCGGCGTGACCGGCGACGCCGCGCAGATAAAGACGCTCGAGCAACCGTTCGCGACTTTCCATCGCCTGGAACAACCGTCGGCCGTCGGCGACTACCGCGTGAGCCACAGCGGCGAAATTTTTCTGCTCGATCCCGCGGGGCGCGTGTACGCGCGCTTCGTTCCGCCGCTCGAACCGACGCAGGTCGCACGGCAGTTGAGTTCCATCATAGCGTTGTATACGCAGGCGCCGCGGCCAACCACGGTACCCAGCACGTGATCGCGTGGCACCGCCGACCGGCATCCCGGCGCTCGTTGCCCGTGTCGTGGGCACGCTGCTGTGGCTCGGGGCGGGAACGGCTGCGGCGGACTCTATCGATAGCAGCGGGCAAGCACCGCACGAACGTTGTGGTTATTGTCACGAGCTCGACGGCAATTCGCGCATGGAGAGATTCCCGCGTCTGGCCGGGCAGACGGTCGACTACCTGGTCAAACAGCTGCGCGATTTCCGGTCGCACCAGCGCGCCGGTACCATGCAAGCGACGGCGGAACTACTGAGCGACGCCGATATCGCCGCGGTCGCGCGCTACTTCAATGCGCAGTCGCCGCGCAGCACAGCGACGCTGGCGGCGATGCAGGATCGAAAGACCGCGGAGCAGCTCCACCGGCGCGGTGACGGCACACGCGGCATTCCGGCGTGCAGCAGTTGTCACGGTGCCAACGGCGAGGGACGTGGCGGCAATCCGCGTCTGGCCGGGCAGCACGCGGCATACTTGGAAACGCAGCTGCTGGATTTTAAACACGGCAAGCGCCGCAACGATATCGACGGCGTGATGCGCGCGGTAGTGTCGGCCACGAGCGAAGGCGAGCTTCAGGCGCTGGCGCAATACTTCGCGAGTTTCGGCGCCGCGAAGTAATTCCGATTTGCGAACAAACGATGGTTCCTGGTGGCGAAACTTTTTCTGAGGTCCACTTGTTATGACAGGAACTCGGGGTAGGAGAAGTTGAGCCAGGCGCATCCTGTCCTAATCGATCACCAACCTTTACGTCGCCGGGAGGAGAAGTCATGAGAGCGACATGGGTCTTCGGTCTACTAATCATCACTAGCCTGAGTATACCGACTACTGCACTGGGCGCGGAAACCCTCAAGGAAGTCATCTCGGAAGGGAAGGTGAGCGGCGCGGTTCGCTCTTACTACAACTTCAGGGACTTTGATACCAAACCCGATACCTCGGCATTCGCCCTGGGTGGACACCTGCACGCCGAAACTGCACCCCTGTACGGTGCTACTGTGGGTGGGACCTTTTACATGTCAGACGACGTAGGCACCAGAGACGAGGACCCGGCGCGGAGGAATACTAACCTACCCGACGATGCGTATGTTTTCGGCGAGGCCTATTTTCAGTATCGGGGCTTCGACACCGTGTTCGGCATCGGTCGGCAGAAAATCGACACGCCGCTCGCAAATCCTTCGGACGCCTTTATGATCCCTATTACCTTCGAGACGATCAGTCTCTCGAATACGAGTATCAAGAATCTGACGGTCAGTGCCTACTACCTGGACCGCATCAAGAATCGACCGAGCGACGAGTTCGTGAACGTTGGGCGGTTCACCACCGATCGCCTGGGGATGGCGAAATCTTCCAACCGAGGCACCGGCATTATGGGTGCGGTGTACAGTGCGAAATCAATGAAGCTGCAAGGCTGGGGCTACTTCTTTCCCGATCTCTTTCACGTCGCCTATCTGCAGGCCGATTACTCCTTCCCGCAAGTCTGGGGCGTGACCCCCGATCTGGCGGCACAGTATATTTATGAAGGGAATAGTGGCGACGACTTCCTGGGGGACGTCGATGTGAACGGCTTCGGCGTAAAGATCAGTGGCAAGCGGGGTCCTTTCGGCCTTCTATTCGCCTACAACCACGTCGTGAGCGAGGGCGGCGCGTTCAGGAACGGGGCTGTGCTGGCGCCGTTCTCCTTTGCCACCGGCCCGCTGTTCACGAATTCGATGGTGGAGACGCTGGAGAATAGCGACGCTGGCGACGCCTTCAGAGTCGCGCTCGACTACAAATTCTGGGACCCTTTCACTGCCAGGGTGAGTTTTGTCGCCTACGAGCGCGACATCGCTCCGGATACGACGGAGACGGACATCGATCTCACCTACGACGCCTTGAAGGGATTTCTTGAAGGGCTCTCCTTCCGCATCCGGTTGGGCATCATCGAATCAGGCACAGCCAGCGCGGACCTCGTGGAGCTGAGACCGCAGCTTCAGTACGTATTCTAATGCGTCGCGCTATAGTTGTCCGGCCATGTTCTCGAACGCACGAGTGCGGACCAAGTAGCCAAGGCGATCTGACCGTGTAGGCTGCGGTCTTTGCGTGGAAATGACTACAGCATATGATTTGCAGTCATTTTCCTCCTTTTTTCGTCATTTTCACGCCTGGCGCCCCTTTCAGGTCATCAGATTCGGCACGCTGGACGTACCTGTTCCTATGCCGACCAATTCCGGCGCCAGCGCAAGCATGCGCATCGACGCCGAGAACGCCGCGCGCTCCGAGTTGCAACTGCGCGCCGCTTTGGTGCACCTGAACGAGGCCGTGCGCGGGCGCCGCTACCTGGCGGGCTCGGGAGGCTTCTCCAGGGCCGATCTCACCGCCTGTGCCTTGCTCGCGCCACTGTGTCTCCCCAACGCAGCCTATGCGCGGGATCTCCCAAAGGCCGTGGCCGCGTTTCGCCGCCTGGGTGCTGCCTCCTGACCGCATGCACTAGGACGGGCCATCCGCGTGTGCGCGCTCACCATGATGGTGCGGCTGAACCGCCGGCAGATGCGTCCGAGTGCGGCCTTCTAGAATATAAATCGTCAGATCAACGCGTTACCAACGTGGTCCCGGGATTGCTGTAAACCCGCACAGATCCGTCGCGCCGGGCCTGGTGCCTAGGGCGAACGGCGGAGCGGGGTGGCTGGACCGTAGCGGTGCGGTCGAACGCGAGGGCAAAGAAGCCTGTCCCGGTTCGGCAATACCGATGTATCAAGAAGAAAGGATAAATCCTTATGACTCGCGCCGTTCGATCACGACATTATACCGCCGCGTTCGTGGGCCTTTTGGGCACGGGCGTGGCCGGCCCACTCTACGCCGGCGACAACCTTATCGATGCGTTGACGGGAGGGAAGGTAGACCTGTACCTGCGCTATCGCTTTGAATTCGTGGATGACGATAATTGCGTAGTTTCGGGCTGCCCGCCGACGGACAATCGGCCACTCGAAGCGGCCTACGCGAACACCCTACGCACCGCGCTCGGGTACAGCACGGGGCTCTTCTATGACTTCGGGGCCTACGTCCAGTTCGAGGACGTACGCGCGGCCGACAACGATGCCTACAACGACGGGGGCGCCAACGGCGTCGTCGACAAGGCCGTGGTGGTGGACCCGGAGGGCACCGAGATCCAGCAGGCCAATCTTCGCTACGCGGGTCTCCCTTATACCGCACTCAAGCTCGGGCGTCAGGAGATCGAACATCGCCAGGCGCCCTTGCACCGCTACATCGGCAATATCCTATGGCGGCAGAACTGGCAGAGCTTCGATGGATTCCGGGCGCTGAACGAATATCTGCCGGCAACGGTGATCGACTATGCCTATGTGTGGAACACCAACCGCATCTTCGGCGAGGACAACGAGATCCCGGACCGCAGTGACTTTCGCATGGACAGTCACTTCATTAATGTACAGTACAGCGGGTTCCCGTACGGGAAATTCGAACCGTATACCTATTTGCTGGCCTTCGAAAGCAATGCGTCGGAGGGATTTTCGACGGCCACCTTCGGCCTGCGTTTTCAAGGTGCGTATGACCTCATCAGCTACCCGGTTTCCATCCTCTACACCGGTGAGCTCGCACATCAAATTGACTATGCCGAAAACCCAGCCGATATCGATGTCAACTATTACCTAGGCGAACTCGGCGCCACCCATACGTTCATCGATAGTCCCATCGAGGCGGTTACCGTGAAAGCGAGCTACGAGGTGTTGGAAGGCGATGGCCCAGAGCTGGTGACCGGCTGTTGCGGCGGGCGCGTCGCTCGCGCCTTCCAGACGCCTCTCGGCACGAATCACACCTTCCAAGGTTGGGCCGACCGCTTCCTGATCACCCCGGCCGACGGCATCGAGGACCTCTTCGTCACCTTGCAGATGAAAGTCTGGGGCGCCACTTTCATGGCCATGTGGCACGACTTTTCGGCGAATGACGCCGATTACGATTACGGCACGGAATGGGACCTGGTGCTGGAGAAACCGATCGCGAATAACCTCCTCGTCGGGGTCAAATACGCCTATTACGACGCTTCTGGCGATGCGCTCAATCAGGCGCGAAACAGCATCTCGGGGCAGGCCTTCGATCTCGAGAAGGCCTGGACCTATGTGCAGTTTAAGTTTTAGGGCGCTGGAACACGGCGCTGCGTGGCGCTAGAGCGCCCGACGACGCAAGCCTGCAGCAGCGGCGTTTTTATGCACCGGAGAACCAATTCCATGAAAAACAACGCAGCGGATCGATCCCAAGGTAACGTCACAACGCATGAAACACAGTCCGCTTCGGCAGGAGCATCGGAGATCAGCCGCCGTCAGTTTTTAACCACGGCCGCCAAAGGCTTGGGTGCCGCGGCCCTACTATCATCCGGGCTGCCAAGAGGCTGGATCGGCGGGGCCTATGCCGATGAGGGGCCGGAAACCTCGAATATAAAGTTCGGGATGATCGCGCTCACGGACTGCTCTCCGATCGTCATCGCCCACGAGAAGGGCTTCTTCAGAAAATACGGCATCAACTCCACGGTCAGCAAAGGCGCCAACTGGGCAGCCATTCGCGACTCGCTCTCCAACGGTGATATTCAGGCTACTCACATGCTGATCGGGATGCCGATCGCTTCCACCATGGGGCTTTTGGGTTCGCCTAAGAAACCTATGATCGCCCCGTGGATCCTCAACCGCAACGGCCAGTCCATTACCTTGAAAGCCGATTTGAAAGGCAAGGTGGTGGCCGATCCCAAAGCCCTTAAACCGCTGGTTGAGGAGGCAAAGAAAGCAGGCGAACCGATGACCTTCGCGATGACGTTCCCGCCCGGGACGCACGCCATGTGGATGCGTTTTTATCTTGGCGCGGGGGGGATCAACCCGGACAAGGACGTCGCCCTCATCACCATTCCGCCTCCGCAGATGATAGCCAACATAAATGTGGGGAAGATGGACGGATTTTGTGTCGGGGAACCGTGGAACGCACGCGCCGTCATCGAAGCGATCGGGTTTACGTCGGTCAACACCCAAGATATTTGGAAGGATCATCCGGAAAAGGTGTGCGCCTTCACCGAGGAATTTGCGGATCAGAATCCAAGGACCGTGAAGGCTGTCCTGAAAGCCTTGCACGAGGCGAGCGTGTGGTTGGACAAGATGGAAAACCGCTCCGAGCAGTCCGAGATCGTCTCCAAGGCGACTTACATTAACTGTCCGCCGGAAATCATCCTGAGCCGCTTGCAGGGTCATTACGATTTCGGCGACGGCCGCAAAACGGAAGACCCCAACTACATGATCTTCAGCGAGCGTAACTGCAACTATCCTCAACCGAAATACGCAAAGTGGTTTCTGAGCCAATTTCGCCGCTGGGGCATGGTCGAGGGCCCGCCCGATTACGAGGGCATTGCCAAACAGGTGATGCGGACGGATCTCTATGAGGAGGCGATGAAGGAGATCGGTTATAAGCACGGGGGGCTCAGTAACGCCCCGGAAACCCTGTTCGACGGCAAGACGTTTGATCCTGCAAAGGCGGAAGAGTACGCCACTGCGTTCGAAGTCCACAGCATGAAAGGATAGTAGACAGTACTGATCATGTAATCAAACTGTTACCCATGTGGAGAACCATCGCTATGAGCAAGAACAGATATGACATTGATTGGCTCGTCCTGCCCATGCTAGGAGGAATGGCCGTGATTGGGATATGGACGCTGTGGAGCTCGCTGCCGGGCACCAACCTGCCTTCCCCTCTGAAGACCTGGGAGGTGAGCAAACTCTACATCGTGGAGCCTTTTGCGAAACGCGGCGAGCTGGACCAGGGTATTCTCAGGTTCACCTGGTATTCGCTGGTGCTGGTCGCCAAGGGCTACGTACTGGCCATTTTGATAGGCACGCCGCTGGGTCTTCTCCTCGGGCTTTCGAAGATGTTTGCCAAGAGCTTCGATCCCATTATTCAGATCCTGCGTCCGGTCTCGCCGCTTGCCTGGTTGCCGTTGGGTCTGGTGCTGTTCCAGAAATCGGAACCGGCCGCGCTCTTTACCATCGCCGTGTGCGCGATGTGGCCCACGGTATTGAATACCGCGGTGGGCGTACGTTCGGTCCCCCAAGACTATCTCAATGTCGCGCGGGTCCTGAAATTGTCGCGGGTGAAAACTCTGTTCAAGGTATTAATCCCGGCCACCATGCCCTACATGTTTACCGGCTTCCGGTTGAGCCTTGGCATCGCCTGGTTGGTCATTGTCGCGGCGGAAATGCTGACCGGCGTGCCTGGCGTCGGCGGGTTCCTCTGGCAGGAATACAACAGCCTCATCTACGAGCACATTATCTTGTGCATTCTCACCATCGGTTTTGTCGGTTTCATACTCGACCGGCTCATGAGCTTGGTGGAATCCCGATTCAAAACCATTTGAGATAGCGGCCATGGCTTTCTTGGAATTAGAGCGTGTCAGCAAAGCTTACCGTTCCAACGGCGTCATCACGCCGGTCCTGCGCGACATAAATCTCTCAGTCGAAAACGGCGAGTTTGTCGCCATCGTCGGTTATTCGGGCTCCGGCAAGACCACGCTCATTTCTTTGATGGCAGGATTGATCCAGCCCGATACCGGCACCATCACCTTAGACGGCGCTAAAATAAGCGGGCCAGGTCCGGACCGCGGGATAGTCTTTCAAAACTATTCGCTGCTGCCGTGGCTGACGACTTATGAAAATGTTTATCTGGCCGTGGACCAGGTTTTCCGGGACTGGTCACCCGCCCAAAAGGAGGCTCACGCGGAGAAATACATCGACATGGTAAATCTATTGCCCGCGCTGGAAAAGCGCCCGGCTGAGCTTTCCGGGGGCATGCGCCAGCGGGTGTCGGTCGCGCGCGCATTGGCCACCGACCCACGGATCTTGTTGCTCGATGAACCCCTCAGCGCCCTCGACGCGCTGACCCGGGCAACGCTCCAGGGCGAGATCGCTAAGATCTGGGATCAGGATAAGAAAACCGTGGTGCTCATCACCAACGATGTGGATGAAGGCATCCTGCTCGCGGACCGCATCATTCCATTGACCCATGGCCCCGATGCGACGCTGGGGCCCGCCGTGCCGGTCGAGATCCCTAGGCCGCGCGACCGTAAAGCCATAAATCACGACCCGCGGTTCAAGCAGACCCGGCACCAGGTGATGGACTTTCTCCTGGGTGTTGGCGTAAAACACCGCAAGACCGTTACCCGTAAACTCCATCTGCCGGAGATAGAACCTGAAGATTTATCCTATGGTAAGCCTTCACCATCTTCGCTGTTCCGCCGCGGCCCCCTGCGCAGCAAGGAATTCAAGAAAGAGACCGTGGAGATCGAGACTTAACCGCTGTGCTAACAACGGAAAAATCTACAACTTTACCCGTATGAGCGCATTTCTGACTATCTCTCGTCTCACCAAGATTTACGCTACGCCAAAAGGTCCGGCGGTGATCGTAAGAGACTTCGATCTTGATGTGAATACAGGCGAGTTTGTTTGCCTCATAGGGCATTCCGGCTGCGGAAAGACCACGGTGCTTTCCATGCTGGCCGGCCTAACCGAAGTCACGAGCGGCGTCATGGTGCTGGCCGGTAAAGAGATAAAGGGACCCGGACCCGATCGCGGCATGGTGTTTCAATACCCGTGTCTGTTGCCCTGGCTCTCGGCGTTCGGAAACGTGATGCTCGGGGTGGATCAGGTCTATTACAAGGCCAGCCGGACAGAGCGGCATGATCTCGCCGAGTACTATCTGAGCCTGGTCGGCCTCGCGGACGCGATGCACAGGCGGCCGGCGGAGCTTTCCCAGGGCATGCGCCAGCGTGTCGGTATAGCGCGCGCATTCGCCTTAGCGCCCAAGATGTTGCTCTTGGATGAACCTTTTGGGATGCTCGATTCCTTGACGCGTTTTGAATTACAAAAGGCGTTATTGGATCTGTGGGGGCGCGATCAGAAGACCGCGTTTATGGTGACCCACGACGTCGACGAAGCGCTCTATCTCGCCGACCGAGTGGTGATGATGACCAACGGGCCGGAGGCGGAGGTCGGCAAGATATTAAACGTGCGTTTTCCGCGTCCGCGCGATCGCAAAGAGATCATGGACCATCCGGACTATTACCGGCTCCGAGAACATCTGATCACTTTTCTTGAGGAGCGCGCCGAGAAAAAGCTTGGTATCACACCCGATACACCACCGCATGTCAATGCAAGGATCGTCGATCTCGCACCGCCTCGGTACCAAGACCGGAACGGTTTAAACCCTACCGGCGCGAGTGTGCATGGCCATCCCAAGCGGGCAGAAAGCAATCGATGAGGTCAATCGATGAGTACCTCCGGCTTGGATGGAGGATAACTTCGATTCCGGATGGGAGGCTTAGGTACGGCACGAGCACGGATCGGTGGGCGTCGCAGCGGATCGCGGAAGACGCGGTGAGACCGCGCCGTTTCCGCATCGAGTGCGAGTCTTGAACGGCCGCAGGAAACCTTCGGTTTAAAGCAAGCCTTCCGCGGGTTTCCTACAGCATGCCGTAGGCTTCCAAGGTCAAGAACGCCGGTAGCTTGGTCGTCGTCACCAGCTTATCCAGGAGCCTTGCGGCCTCGTTGAACTTGCAGCTTGCGAATTGCTGCTCTCCGATCTCTTCCCGGACTTGGGCCAGTTCCTGAGTCAGGCTCTCGCGGAACACGTCCAGGGTGATCTTGCGGCCGTCTTCCAGCACACCCCTCGGATAGCGGATCCACTGCCAGAGTTGTGCCCGTGAGATCTCCGCGGTCGCCGCGTCTTCCATCAGATGGGCGATCGGCACCGCCCCCTTCCCGCTCAGCCAGGAGTCGGTGTAGCGCAGCGCGGCGCTGATGTTGTGCCGCAGTCCCTTCATCGTAATCGTGCCCTCGGGCATGCGCAGCAGGTCCGCGGCGGTGACCTGTACATCCTCTCGCAGGTTGTGGATCTGATTCGGTCCCGGCATGTGCTTGTCGAATACCGCTTTGGCGATCGGCGCGAGCAGGGGATGGGCCACCCAGGTTCCATCGTGACCGTCTTTGGCCTCGCGCTCCTTATCGGCCCGCACCTTGGCGAGGGCCTCCTCGTTGGCAAGCTCATCCTCCTTGATCGGGATCTGGGCGGCCATTCCGCCCATCGCATGAATACCGCGGCGATGACAGCTCTGAACTAAGAGCCTTGAGTAGGAGTGCAGGAAGTGCTGGTTCATGGTCAACTGGCTGCGATCCGGCAGCACAAATTCGGGGTGATTGCGCAGGCACTTGATGAAGCTGAAGATGTAATCCCAGCGTCCGCAGTTGAGTCCCGCCGCATGCTCCCGCAGCTCGTAAAGAAACTCGTGCATCTCAAAGGCGGCCGTCAGCGTTTCGATGAGCGCCGTGGCGCGGATGGTCCTCCGCAGGATACCGAGCGCGTCCTGGGCGTAGAGAAATACAGCATTCCACAAGCGGGCCTCCTTGCGGCTTTCCATCTTGGGCAGATAGAAATAGGGCGCCGTGCCCTTGGCGATCAGTTTCTTGGCGTTATGGAAAAAGAACAAGCCGAAATCGAACAGGCTCGCGGGAATCGGTTCGTCGTCGAGCAGCACATGCTTCTCCTTCATGTGCCAGCCGCGTGGGCGCACGATGAGAGTCGCGAGCTTGCCGTCATTGAGCCGGTAGACCTTGCCCTCCGGTCCGGTGTAGGAGATGGCGCCGTCGATCGCGTCGCGCAGGTTGACCTGCCCATCCATCATCTGCTCCCAAGTAGGGCTCGAGGCGTCCTCGAAGTCCGCCATGAAGGTATTCGCCCCGGAATTGAGCGCGTTGATGATCATCTTGCGTTCGACCGGACCAGTGATCTCCACCCGCCGGTCCACCAGATCGGCGGGGATGGGCGCGACCTTCCACTCGCCTTCACGGACGTACTTGGTTTCGGGAAGAAAATCCGGCAGCCCGCCGGCATCGAAGAACTGCTGCCGACGGACCCGGATCGCCAGTAACTCTTTACGCCGCGGCCCGAATCTCTTGACCAGCTCTTCCACAAACGCCAGGGCCTCGGGCGTGAGGATGCGTTCGTAGTCCAGAGTCATCGTGCCGCGGACATCTAACAGGGTAGTCATGCTGATTTCCCTCTTTCAACCGGGGAGCAATGCGCGCATGATAGCCGAGGTTTGTGCGCCGCAGCAATAGGCACAGCAATAGGGGCAGCGCGCCGAGGACCATGTGTGCCCTCCCAAAAGTTGTCACTTGGCTCGCACCGGCCCGCCCCGATATGGCCCCTGACAGGAAATTTTTTTACAGTCCCCGTTCAGCATGGTGTAGATAATCGCGCCGGTGTCGTTGCGGGCCTTGAAATGGCCGATACCGTCGGTATCCCCGCCCATGGTGTTGACCTTGACCGACTGCGCCGGGACCGGGACCAACCGGGTAAAATCAAAATCGACCCGGCCGGCCGTCGAGCCCGCACCCACATCAAGCTGCGCCCGCACGTTGCGCCCGGCCGCGAACAGCGCACCCTTGGTGCAATCGCTGAAACCCTTTGCGGTGCTGCAATGGACCTGATCGTGTTTGCCGGCGTACAGCGTATAGAACAGCACCTGCCGGTAGCGGCCAGGGATAAGGCGCAGGCTGTGTTCGTCCGAGGCGCCGGTCCAGCGGTTATAGGCGGGGTAAAAGCCGAACACGTAGGGATCGAAGATGTTCTGCGAACCGCAGGTTGCGACGACGGGGTTGGCGGGACCGACATAGAGGCAGGAATTGAGGCCGCGTATGCCGCCGGCGATATTGACGAAACGGCGGATGCCGGCCCAGGCGTCGTTGGCCTCGAGGGTGGCGATAGCCATGGACACCCCGAGCGAATGGGTCACGAGATCGACCGTGGCGCTACCGGTATAGGCTCGTACCGCGTCGATGAATTTACTGATGATCTCGTACTTGCCCCGGCGGTGGAAGTTATCCTGCGGATCTTGCTGTTCCTCGGCGCTGAGATAGGTCACGCCGAACAGCTCGCAGTCGTTGTACCCCTGCTGTTTGAATTCCTCGTACACGGAGCGGACCGGGGGGGTATAACCGGCCACGCCGCCCTGTACCGGCGAGTCCCAACTGATGGCGCGATCGGCATTACCGTGGATAAAGACCACCGGTGTCCGTACCGCCTTGCATTCCCCACCGCCAAATCCGCCGAATCCGGCGCCCGGATCAAAACCCCCGGCGTATTGAGCATCGGGCGCCGAGCATTTGGGGAAGGTGAAGTCCCCGCACTCCAAGGCGCCCGCGCCCGCGCTCAGGACCATGCCGCTCACCAACCCCACATACCTGTAAAAGCCTTTCGCAATTGCGTTCATGCCCGCCCTCCCGAGTCATTTGTAACCATAACAAACGATAAACCAATAGGTGCTGCGGTGCAATAACGCCGCCGGCCGAGCTATGCCGGCGAGGAACGGCCGGCAACGGGCAAAAGCTCATGGCTAGATCCCCGGTTAGGGAGAGCACGGCGCGCGCTGACCCAAGGAGCCGGCGGCACCCTCTGATTCAGTCGCCAGATAAGCGCGAATTCCTTATCCTTCAAACCAGCATGGCGCCTATAGAACGCAAAGCTTCTGCCCCAAGACCGTGCCCGTTCACAACTGGCGGGCAACCGACGAAGATGAAATCGAGCGCCGCCGGCTGCGCGCCCGATTCGAGACGCGGGCCCCAGTCACGTATCCGCGTTCAGAATCCAGTGCAGCTAGCTAGGGGATTACGGTGAGGTGTATCCCGACATAGCGATCTTGCAGAAGCGCCGCTATTTCGACGCGCATCCGGGCCCCGGCGATGTGTTCTTGATCATAGAAGTATCCGACAGCACTTTAACAGCGGTGCATGCCTGCACCCTGCTAATCTGCCGGATGAAATCTAGCCCACGGGTGGTTTAGGCGCCGCGCCGTACCGACTCGACGCGCGAAGCGCGTCACCTCGCAGCAGGACGCGCGTCGTATGCGCCGACGAGATTGCTGGTCACCCACTCGGCCTCCATGCCGCGGCCGCGATCATCGATCACCCGCAGTACCAAGGATGGATCGTTCCGATACCCGAGCGTGGAATCGATTAAGGCCAAGCCGATGGGCCGCAGCAACGGCTCCTCGGTTTCCATTGCTTTACCCTCTCTATCCGATTTCCAGAAATACGGCGCCACGGTCCCCGAGCTAACATAACCAAGCAATTCATCGCCGCGGAAAACTTTCGATCCGGCCCTGAAAGGCCGCTTGTCAGTACGACTCATGATCGGCCGCACTAAGCGCTTTAAGATGCGGTCGCCAAGCGGCGTGTGTAACTCGCCTCGTTTAATCAATTGAAGCTCTTTTCTCTGATCGTCTAACCGCGCCTGACCAATGTAATCATGTCGATCGGGGACCCGGACGGCAAAGCTCGCAAATGTATTCGCGAAAATAGGGATGTCATTACCGTCGTGATCCCGGCCCAATTCGTGACCGTAAAGCGGCAGTCCGGCTTCGATTCGAAGCGTATCGCGCGCGCCCAACCCCGCGGGGACCGCTCCGAGGCTGATTAGCCGTTCCCAAAGCGCCGGGAGATGCTCCGACTTCGGGAACAATTCAAAACCGATCACCTCGCCCGTATAACCGGTACGCGCGATGAGCAGCGGTTGTCCATCGACCCTCGCGATACGGCAGCAATTTCTTCTGCTCTCCGGCAGCGCTTCCCTGCCGACGACGGCTTCAAGAATTGAAGCCGAGGCAGGGCCTTGGATAGCGATCATGGCTGTCTCTTCACTCACATCCAAAAGATCCATCCCCGCGTATTTATGGCTCTGTAGCCATAGCCAGTCTTTGGCACGGTTCGACGCGTTGACCACGAGGAGAAATTGGCTCCGCGCCACCTTATACAAGTAGGCGTCATCGATCGCACCGCCCTGCTCATTGGCCAGGAAGGTGTATTGCGCCTGAAGTAGTTCCAGAGATCCCGCGTTATTCGTCAGCAGCGTAAGCGCGAAATCCTCGGCCGCCTCTCCCTCGATCTTGAACCGCCCCATATGGGAAACGTCGAAAAGACCCGCGCGCCCGCGCGTGGCGAGATGCTCCCGCAGGATACCGCTCTGGTAATGTAGCGGCATTGTCCACCCCCCGAATCCGACCATTCTGGCGCCGTGGGCGGCGTGCCAAGAAAAGAGCGGCGTCTGACGGGCCGTAGAGGGTGCGTTCGACATGGCTTCCAACTCGCTTTTTACCAGTAACTCGAATTGTACCGGCTGCGGCACGTCTTCTCTAACGCTTCCCATCGGTGCCTAAGCCAAAGCGCATCGGGCGGGTGAGGCGCGCAGCCCGTAACCCACCCGCTCGACGCGCCTAGCGCGTCACCTTGAATAAGCGAACCCCTATGGGTTGAAATTCATTGGCATGACGTTGAAAATGCATGCTGGCGCGGCGGCTACCTTCGGGGCACGAAGGGTGTGAAACGTAACGAGCAAGCTCGATGATCTTCAAGAGTGCCGCCGCAGTCGGGGCAGTAGTATCTATCTATTTCCACCACGCTCATGCGTATGGCGACTAAGACAAGTACTGCGATACAGAAACGAAAGCCGTCGGCGCCGAGGCGCATCCTTGCGGTCGACATCGGCGGCACGAAGGTCAAAATCTTGGCGAGCGGCGCCACGGACGCGCGAAAGATGCCATCAGGCCCAGAGCTCACCCCCCTCGCTATGGTGAAGCAAGTAAAACAACTCGCAAAGGGATGGAAATATGAGGCCGTCTCGATAGGGCTACCGGCGCGGATCGGCGCAAACGGTCCTCTAGGGGAACCCGGCAATCTCGGTCCGGGTTGGGTCGGCTTCGACTTCACCGGCGCCTTTAGATGTCCGGTGCGAATGGCGAATGACGCCGCCATGCAGGCGCTCGGCGGCTATGAAGGCGGACGGATGCTGTTTCTCGGTTTGGGCACAGGCATCGGATCGGCGCTTATCGTCGAACACATAATCATCACACTCGAGCTGGGAGACCTTCCCTTCAGAGACAGCACGCTCAGCGCGCTCTTGGCTCGACGGAGCCTAGAAAAAGTCGGGAAGAAAACATGGAGGAAATGGGTGGCGGAGGCCGTTCCCCCTCTACAAAAGGCGTTCCAGGTGGATTACATCGTGCTGGGCGGCGGTAACGCCAAGCACATGAAACTGCTGCCACCGGGTGTGCGGGTGGGAAACAACCTCACGGCGTTCCGCGGGGGATTCCGCCTCTGGGGCATGGACGATGTGCAGACGCTCGATGCGCACGGCCTTCAACCGCCTGCTAGCCGTCTCTCTCTCGGCGAATGGAGACTTCTTTGAGAGAACGGACTAACCACCCCCCTGACCGCCTACGATGAAACCTTGATCCGGGTACGGCTAGCGCATATCGAGGAAACCGACCCCGACACCCGCTGGAAACCGTGGGAGAAATCGACCGGGCCGAAGTCGGAAGAGGGCAAGGCGAAGGTTTCGCAAAATGGCTTCAAAGGCGGACACCGGCCGATGCTGCGGGAACTGGCGCGGGCGCTACTGGAACAAGCCGCGGGATTGACGCGCATCGGGTGAGCCGATGAAGATGCAGGTTTATACCTGGGCCAATCTAGGCGAAAATAGCCGCTATTCGTGCTTTCGGTTCCAAACTTTCGGCGTCGGGTATCCCAAGCGGGTATCCATGCGGGTATCAAAGTAGAAAATCCTGGGATGATGCCATAAAGAACAAAAGAATAGCCGCGATATGCTTCTGATGATCGACAATTACGATTCGTTCACCTACAACCTGGTGCAATACCTCGGTGAGTTGGGGGCGGACGTGCGCGTATACCGCAACGACCAAATCGGCGTCCGGGAAATCGAGGCGCTGGCGCCGGATCATATCGTGATATCACCGGGACCGTGCACGCCGAACGAAGCGGGCGTCTCCATCGAGGTGATCACCTACTTCTGCGCTAAGGTCCCCATCTTAGGCGTCTGTCTAGGTCACCAGGCGATGGGACAAGCCTTCGGCGGGCGAATCGTGCATGCGCGCGAGATCATGCATGGCAAGACATCGCTGATCCGGCATCGCAACACTGGCCTATTCCGAGGCCTGGAAAATCCGTTTCAAGCGACCCGCTACCATTCGCTGGTCATCGCCCAGGAGACCTTGCCGGACTGCTTGGAGATCACCGCGTGGACCGAAACCCCCGGCGGCGAAAGGGACGAGATCATGGGGATCCGGCATCGCGAACACCCGCTGCTCGGCGTGCAGTTTCATCCCGAGTCGATCATGACCCATCATGGCCATGATCTGCTCCGAAACTTTTTGACCCCGCTTTGATGCGGCCGGGTGCGAGATCGATCACATTCGGTAACGCGTGAGTCGGCGATTCGCGGCCCGGTTTAGATTCTTACGCACCCGGCTATTGATCCAGGATCCGTCACCGTCTTTTACGGCGGCACGCCCCGTTACAGCTGGCTGCCTGAATATTAGCGCATAATATAATCCCCGGCGATCCCCAAAAAAATCACCCCTCCGTACCACCCGTTGTTAATGAATGCCTTAAAACACCCGATCCGGTCGCGATTTCGAATCAAGTATTGCTGGTACACTGCCAACCCTCCCGCCACCGCGAGCCCCATGTGATAGACCCATCCCATCCCCGCCTCTTTACCCACGATCAGCATTGTGATCAGCATGAGTCCCTGGATCATGACGGTGATCAAGCGGTCAGCCTCGGCGAATAGGATCGCGGTGGATTTAACTCCGATGCGGAGATCGTCTTCGCGGTCGACCATCGCGTACATCGTGTCGTAGGCCACCGACCAGAGCAGGTTCGCGATCAAAAGCAGCCAGCCGACCTTGGGCACGCTCCCCGTCTGCGCCGCGAACGCCATCGGCACGGCCCAACCGAAGGCGAGGCCGAGATGCACCTGGGGAAGATAGGTGTAGCGTTTGATAAAGGGGTAGGTCGCCGCGAGCAGCGCGCCGGCGAAGGCCAAGAGCACAGTCAAGGTATTCATCAGCATGACCAGCAGGAAGGCCATCAAGAGCAAGCCGCAAAAAAGCGCGATCGCCTCCCTGGGGCTGACCTCTCCGGTCACCAAGGGCCGGTTACGCGTGCGCTCGACCCGCGCATCGAAACCCCGGTCGGCGTAGTCGTTGATCACGCATCCCGCCGAGCGCATCAGGATCACACCGAGCACGAACACCACGAGGACTCCGGGATCGGGACGGGCATGACCAGCGATCCAAAGCGCCCACAGCGTAGGCCACAAGAGCAGTAAGATCCCGATGGGCTTATCGAGACGCATGAGGCGTGCGTACTGCAGCGACCGATCTTTGATGAGCCACCAGCGCGGGTGCGTGGTGACGCGCCGCAGCCACTTGGATACTAGCGTTCGGGGAACATCGAAGACGGACATAGATCCGGCAAGAAAACCTCGACGAGCGGTTTCCCCTGGAGATGGAACAAGGACCGGCGGCCCCATAGCGCCTCCAGACCGCGGTCGGGCGGTACGGCGCAATTGAGGCTCGCCGGCCGCCTGCCCTGCATCACGCGGGGAAGACCATGATCGCGTCGATCTCGATCGGCGCCGCCCGAGGTAACGCGGCGACGCCCACGACCGCCCTTGCCGGGTACGGTTCATGGAAATAACTCGCCATAACCTCGTTGACGAGCGGGAAATGGCTTAAATCGGTGAGGTAGACATTCAGCTTAACGACATCCGCGAGTGTCCCACCCGCAGCTTCGGCAACGGCTTGGAGGTTTTGAAACACGCGCACGACCTGAGACCGCATCTCCCCCTGGACCATCTGCATGCTGGCGGGATCGAGTGGGATCTGACCGGATAAATAGACCGTGTTTGCTACCCGTACCGCTTGCGAGTAGGTGCCGATCGCTTGGGGCGCTTGGCCGGTGGAGACAAAGGTACGTGCCATGGTTTGTCTTATGATTAAGTAAATATTCCCGGCTACGTACGCATCCGGATCACGCGCGTCACCGGTTGCAGGCGCCGGACAGCCTTCATGACGCGGGCCAGATGCAGGCGATCGCGCACCTCGACGGTCAGCGTCAGCGCGGCGATCCGATCCTCGCGTTCATTCATTCCCACAAACTCGATATTAGCGCCTTCGGCGGCGATCGCGGCGGCGATCGTCGCCAGCGCCCCGCGCTCGTTGGTCGCCTCCAGACGGATCCCCGCCGGAAACTCGCCCTTCACGTCCGAACCCCATTCCACATCGATCCATTTCTCCGGATGATTCCGGTATTCAGCGAGATTCTTGCACGATTGCCGGTGGATCACGATCCCCCGCCCCGAGGACACATACCCGAGGACGGAATCTCCCGGAATGGGATAACAGCATTTCGGAAACGAGACCACCATGCCTTCGGTGCCTTTAATGGCGAGCGGCGCGGCGTGCGCCGCCGGGGCATTGCGCGCGCTGTCTTCGGCGGTGACCGGGATCAGATAGCGCGCGACGATGGGCGCCATGCGCTTGCCGAGGCCGATCTCCTCCAGCATCGCGTCGACGCTCTCGATCTTGCATTCTTTGAGGGCGGCATCCAAGCGTTCGCGCGGTAGGGCATTGAACTCGAATCCAAGATGTTGCAGCTCGCGATTCAGCATCCGCTGACCGAGACCCCGCGCCTCATCGCGCTGCAGGTTCTTAAGAAGATGGCGGATATTCGCCCGCGCCTTGGCCGTAATGACGAAGTTGAGCCAAGCCGGGCTCGGACAGGCGCCGGGGGCGGTGATGATCTCCACGGTCTGGCCGTTGCTCAATGCCGTGCGTAACGGCACCAGGCGCCGATCGATGCGCGCGGCCACGCACCGGTTCCCGATATCGGTGTGCACGGCGTAGGCGAGATCCACCGCCGTGGCGCCGCGCGGCAACTTCAGAATGTCACCTTTGGGGGTGAACACGTAGATCTCGTCCGGGAAGAGGTCAATCTTCACGTTTTCCAAGAATTCTTCGGAATTCCCGGCCTGGCTCTGGATCTCGAGAATGGTGCGCAACCAATCGCGGGCGCGTTTTTGCGCCGTATTGCTGGCGCTTTCGCCGCTTTTATAGAGCCAATGCGCCGCGATTCCATGTTCGGCCACGGCGTCCATCTCCTTGGTGCGGATCTGCACCTCGATCGGGACCCCATGCGGCCCGAATAAGATCGTGTGCAGCGATTGATAACCGTTGGCCTTGGGGATCGCGATATAATCCTTGAAACGTCCAGGCACCGGTTTGAACAGGTGATGCACGACGCCGAGTACGCGATACGCGGCGTCCACGGTATCGACGACGATGCGGCAGGCATACACGTCCAAGACTTCGGAGAACGGCAGGCGCTTGGCGTGCATCTTTTTATAGATGCTGTAGAGGTGCTTTTCGCGTCCGGCGACTCCCGCGGGGAGGTCTTCCTGCCTTAGACGCCGCTCGATGGAGCTTTTGATTTGCAACATCAGTTCCTTGCGATTTCCCCGCGATTGTTTAATGACGTTCGACAGGACCCGGTGGCGGTTCGGGAACAAGGCCGCGAATCCGAGGTCCTCGAGCTCGCGGCGCAGCGCGTTGATCCCGAGCCGTTGCGCGATGGGGGCGTAGATGTCCAGGGTCTCGCGGGCCACCAGCCGGCGTTTCTCCTGCGGTAACGCGCCGAGCGTGCGCATGTTGTGGAGCCGGTCCGCCAGTTTCACCAGGATGACCCGGATATCATGGGTCATGGCCAACAACATCTTGCGGAAGTTCTCCGCTTGCGCTTCGGCGTAAGTCTCGAATTCCATTTGCGTGAGCTTGCTCACACCGTCGACGAGCTTCGCCACCTCGTCACCGAACTCGTGGCTGATCTGCTGCTTTTCCGTGGCCGTATCCTCGAGTACATCGTGCAGGATGGCGGCGGTCAAGGTTTCGTAATCCATCCGCATCCCGAGCAGGATGCGCGCGACGGCGAGGGGATGCTCGATGTACGGCTCCCCGCTCATTCGCCGCTGACCTTCATGCGCCCGGGCCCCGAACTCGTAGGCGCGCCGCAGCGCCGTGACTTGAGCGGGCTTCAGGTATTCGCTGGCAAGCAGGCACACCTCCTCGATTTGGCGTAGCGCCGAGGCCGAAGGCACGGACAATTCCTTCGCCGCTCGGGTTGAAGCCAGGGGAAGAAACGGCCAAATCTTCATGTTGATGCTGCCTGCTAGCGAGCCCCCGCGCGCGGGCCCGCAGCTAGTCACGCTTAGTGTTTGTGAAAAAACCTACTGCGCTCGGGATCTCGCGCTGCATCCTCGGCGCGCCAAACAGGGCCACTCCCTGGCCCTGGCTTTCCGGCGGTGCTCGGAATCCTCATGTATATCAACATACACTCCGGTTGCTCGTCCCATCCTTGGGACTCGCCCCTTCGGGGCTTGCGCTCCGTTTCGCTCCCGGCGAAACGGTCCTGCGCTCCGGCGGAATACGACCTCCCTTCGCTCACGACAGTTTTTTCACAAACTCTTGGTGGAATCGGGAAGCGGATAGAAAATGTCCTCTCCCTTCTCCTTGGCTTCGATGGCGGCCAAAATATCCCGGGTAATCAAGCCCTCGGCGATCTCGCGCAGCGCAATGACCGCCGGTTTATCATTCTCCGCGGCCACCAACGGTTGCGACCCCATTGCGAGCTGGCGGGCACGCTTGCTTGCCAGCATCACGAGATCAAAGCGATTGTTAGCGTAAGGAAGGCAATCTTCCACGGTGATTCGCGCCATAGTGTTTCCTCTGATTTAAGCTTACGTAATCTTGGGCTCCAATAGATCCCGCACCAGCGAGTGCAGCGCGGCGCGTTGGCGTTCGCTGCCAAGACGGCCGGCGCGCAGGATCGCGCGCAGATCGCCGAGCGCGCGGTCAAAGTCGTCATTGACGAGCAGATAGTCGTATTCGGAATAATGCGACATCTCGTTCACGGCCGCCAGCATGCGGCGCCGAATGACCTCCTCGTCATCCATGCCGCGGGTCTTTAGCCGATGTTCCAAATCTTGGTAGGACGGGGGAAGGATAAAGATCCCTATCGATTGCGGCCATGCCTTGCGTACCTGCCGCGCGCCTTGCCAATCGATTTCCAACACCACATCGGTCCCATTCGTCAAGTGCGACTCCACCCATTCCCGCGAGGTTCCATAGTAATGGCCGAACACCCGCGCGAATTCCATGAACGCCGACTGGGCAATCATTGCCTCGAACCTCGCCTCGCCGATGAAATGGTAATCCACCCCTTCGCGTTCACCCGCGCGTATCGGCCGCGTGGTAAAGGAGATCGACAAGGAGACGCCGGGCTGCGCCGCGGTCAAGGCGTTGACGAGGCTCGTCTTCCCGGCGCCCGAAGCGGCCGAGACGACATACAGCAGACCGCACGCCGCGGGTCGATCATTCAATATTCTGCACCTGCTCTCGCATCTGCTCGATGAACACTTTCAGCTCGACCGCGCTCGATGTGGTCTCCGCGTGCGCCGATTTCGAGGCGATGGTATTGGCCTCGCGGTTCATCTCCTGCAACAAAAAATCCAAACGCCGGCCGATGGGCGACGCGGTGCCGAACGAGCTCTTAACCTCATCCAAATGGATCTCGAGCCGGTCCAACTCCTCCGCGACATCCAACCGCTGCGCCAGCAACATCATCTCCTGCTCCAAGCGCCCGGGTTCCATACCGCTCGCGAGCTCCGGCACCCGGCTCATGAATCGATCCTTGAGCGCGCTCATGATTTCCGGCACCCGCTCCCGCAGCCATGCGAGCCGCGCGGCGGCGGCGGCGCAGCGTTCTTCGATGACGCTCCGCAACCGTCCCCCTTCGCGCCGCCGCGCCTCGACGAGCGCGCTGAGCGCCGTGTCCAGGATCCGCAACAACGGCTCGCCGATCGCCTCAACATCGGGCGGCGCCAGCGCCACCGCCCCCGGCCAGCGCAGCAGCTCAACCGCGCTGATGGGAGCAGGCCGATCGAGTAAAGCGTTGACTCGCTCGCAGGCATCGATCAATCGGCGCACCAGCTCCAACCGTAGCACCGGCGCCATCGAGTCGCTCTCCGCCGGACTGTACCGTAACACACAGTCTATCTTTCCGCGTTGGATACGGCTCCCGACCAGATCGCGCACGCGCCCTTCGAGACCGCGTAACTCCTCCGGAAGACGCACGGAGATCTCCAGGTAACGATGATTGACCGAGCGCAATTCCCAGATAGCGCCGGCCCATTCCCCCTGTCCCGCCTGGCGCGAAAATGCCGTCATGCTGCTTACCATATCCCGCCCCCGGTGCGGAATACCGTCATTGCAACCCGGCGCCCGGGCCCGGGAAAATCGCTGATTGCTGCAGCCTGCGTCCGGGCAAGCTTTTGAAACATCTCAGCTTTCGCATTAATTGTTTGAACAATCCGCTCCGCTAAGTGTACTACTCCTCTCTCAGTCACTTTTTTCACGCGACCCTCGATTCTGACCACGAAATCGCCGGTAAGCCGCTGAGTATTAACGTTCACTAAATGGACCATCAAATAAGCGAACAAAAAACTCGGCTTATGAAGGCGCCCGATCGCAA
This sequence comes from Pseudomonadota bacterium, assembly GCA_030859565.1. Lineage (NCBI taxonomy): Bacteria > Pseudomonadati > Pseudomonadota > Pseudomonadota bacterium. Next base: position 16,033 of record JALZJW010000006.1, on the reverse strand, counting down.
CCCATTCAGCCCCGAATCGGGCGCCCAGCTCGGCTGCGACCTCCGGGTGGTCGAAAAGGTAACCAAACGCCGCGTTCGCTTTCGCTTGGGTGTCTGGCGCGATCGTCACCGACTCATAACCGCCTTTTTTTACCAATGCCGCTCGCAACAAAGGCGCAACTGAGGCGGTCCGTTCCAACTCCTCCGGCGTACGCGGCAGGAGCGTCAAATCGTTCAACTCGAACTCCAGCACCGCGATGCGCGTCTGCGCGAATGCCGGCAAACTACACAAAGCGATCGAACCCAATATGACGCCTGCGCAGCGCTTCGATGCGTTGCCCACCTCGAGCACCACCGCCCTCAATCCCTACTCCGGGATCTCCAGTTTCGCCACGGGCTTGTGACTGACCGCGGTTGGGAACATGACCTCACCGTTCGGGATCTTCTTCCCGACCGGCCAGAGATGGAAGATAATGCCGTCGGTCTTGGAGGCCGCCTCCGCGATCTCCTTGGCCTTCTCGGGCGGCACATCGAGCACCTGCACCCGGCCGCTCGCGATCTCTTCCTTGTGGTCGTGGAAGTGTTTGTTCCATTGCTCCAAGGTCACGTTCGTGCGTGCGAGCTTCTTGTCGATAAAGTACTCGATCTCCACCAGCTCGGCGTTGGGATCGGCCGAGAGGAAGATCATGCACTGCAGGATCTCGGGCTTGATTTGTTTGCAGTAATGGTGATATGGCCCGTGCTCCGTGCCGTCCTCGTGACGATGGGGCGCCACGACGTGGATGTTGAAGCCCTCGGCCGGTGTTTGCTCCTCCGAACTAGCGAGCGGGGTCAATGCCAAGGTCGCTGCCCCCAGGGATGTGATGAGCGTAAGTTTCTTCTTCATATCTGCCTCCAGAGTTTTAATTAAAAGTTGCGCCTGGCATGAGGTTTAATCCTCGCCAAGCCGCCTGCCACAAGGGCCCAAGCCGGGCCGCCTCAGGCCTCTACCGCCGATCGACCCCTGTGTACAACACCGTTCCAGCCGACCAGCTTCAGCGATTGGGACCGCTGGATAGGGCAATTCCATTTAAAGCGCGCCGCCGAGCCCGAGATCAGCCCTGGCGCATCTCCGCCTGAGACAAGCCGCACAGGCGGTTGGCCCGGACGGCCTGATCGATGAGCCGCGGTTTCGCTAGCTTCAGCGCATGCATGATCGCGATGAACTGCTCGCGGGTCTTGCCCGCCAGGCGCGGATTGATCGAACGCTCTTGCTGGATGCTGCTAACCCGATAGCCGTGATAATCGTGGCCGGGATAGACCAGCGTCTCGCCCGGCAAGCGAAACAACCGCTTGGTGATAGTGTCATAGAGCGTTCCGGCATCCCCGTCCTGGAAATCGGTGCGGCCGCAACCGTTGATCAAGAGGCTGTCGCCCGTGAACAGGCGCTCACGCCATAGGTAGGACACGCTGCCCGGCGTATGCCCCGGCGTGGCGATGACCGCGATTTCCTCGGCTTCCCCGAAGCGCAGGATATCGCCGTCCCGCAGCTGGTGATCGGCGCATACCGCCCCGCAGCGCTGGCTGACCGCAGTCTCGGCGCCCAAGCGTTCGCGCAAGAGCCCACCCGCGGTGACATGATCGGCGTGCACGTGGGTCTCGATCGAGTATTTCAGCCGACAGCCGAGCTGCGAGAGCAGCGCCACGTAATCACTGATGTTGGTGGCGACGGGATCGATCAAAACCGCTTCCTTGGTATGGCGATCGGCGATGAGATAGGTGTATGTCGAGGACGCATCGTCGTAGAGTTGCCGGAAGATCATGGGCGCCTCCCTCAAAGAGTGCGGGGTGAAATTTCAGCCGCTGCCCATTTCCTCCAACAGGCTCACCAAATCATCGGCATGCTCCTCTTCCATAGCCAGGATCCCCTCCAGCATCCGGCGGGTGGTCGGGTCATCGCTGCCGAGATAAGCGACCATCTCGCGATAGCTATCGATCGCGATGCGTTCGGCCACGAGATCCTCCTTAATCATGTCGATGAGCGAATCACCCTCGACGTACTCGGCATGGCTGCGCGTAAGGAGCCCCTCGGGGGAGAAGTTCGGCTCCCCGCCGAGCTGCACGATGCGGGCGGCGATCTGGTCGGCGTGCATCTGTTCCTCGTTCGCATGTTGCAGGAACTCCGCGGCGACGCTCTGCGCATTGATGCCCGAGGCCATGAAGTAATGGCGCTTGTAGCGCAATACGCAGACGATCTCGGTGGCGAGCGCCTCGTTGAGTAGCTTCAGCACCGTCGCCCGGTCGGCTTTGTAGCCTTCCGTGACCGCGCCCGCCTCGAGGTGCCGGCGGGCGCGCTCGCGCAAGGCCTTGATGTCGGTTAGGAAGGGCTTAGCCACCATCTCAGCGCGTCTTGCCTTGTTCCCAGAAGATTTGCGCCTTGCTCATATTGCCCGGAACGTCTTTCAAAAACTCCGTCTTGGCCGCTTCGTTGCCGAAGCAATAGGTCTTGCCGTCCTCCCCGGCCCAGTTGACCGAGCAGTCGGTGGCTATGTGCTGCTTCATCGCGAGACCCATGGTGCAATCTTTCTTGAATTCACCTTCCGCGGCGTGCACGGAAGCTGCCGCCAGCAACGCGATGACTGAGTTAATCCAGATTGCCTGTTTCATCGTTTTCTCCTTTCGATCTATCTTAATTGAGTAATACGTATACATACTAGGCTCAGGTAGGACCTGAGAGGCGGCCTATAACACCCATAGGAACGCGACCAGGTCCTTTTTCTCCAGGTCGGTCAACTTGAGCGCCAGTACCAGATTGAAGAATTCCACGGTATCCTCCAGGGTCAGCAGCCGCCCATCGTGCAGATACGGCGGTGAATCCTTGATGCCGCGCAAGGGGAAGGTCTTGATGGGGCCATCGGCGGAGGCCATCCTGCCGTTGATCATCCGCGGCTTGTAGAAGCGTTCCACCTGGAGATTGTGCATGAGGTTATCGGTGTAATACGGCGGCGTGTGGCAGGTGGCGCACTGGCCCTTGCCGAAGAACACCCGCTGGCCGCGCATCTCGGCCTCCGCGGCCTTTTGCTTGTCTAGCTTGCCGAAGACATCGAGCTTCGGGGCGGGCGGGAAGTCCAGCAGCTCTTGGAGTTCCGCCATGAAGTGGACCTGGCTGCCGCGCTCGAGGATGTTAACGCCCTTCTTCTGGGCGATGACCGGATCGCCGTCGAAGTAGGCGGCGCGCTGCTCGAACTCGGTGAAGTCTTCCACGCTCCGCAAGGCGCGTTGAGAGCCGAAGAGCCGCTGGATGTTGACCCCGCGCAGCGTAGGCGTGTCGATGCGGTGGCGAAACTCCTGCGGGCGGACATCGCCGGCGAGATGCGTCGCCGCGTTCGTATGGCCGTTCGCGTGGCACTCAAAACACGTCACACCGCGGCTCGGGCGCTCGCTGCGCCGGTCCTCGGTCTGGTTGAATTGCTGCTGCGGAAAGGGGGTGAGCAGCAGGCGCAGCCCCTCGATCTGCTTGGGATTCAGGATGCCGTTGAAGAACTCATAGTAGTTTTCAATCGTCACGAGCTTGCCATGCGAGACATCGCCCAAGTCGGGGCGGGTGGTCAGAAAGATCGGCGGCGGAAACTCGGGCAGAAAATGGTCCGGCAGATCGAAGTCGAGATCGAAGCGGGTGAGGTCCCGGTCTTCTTGCTTCTTGATCTCCTTGATGTGAAACTCCGGAAAGACCATGCCGCCCTCCGGATGGTTCGGATGCGGCAAGGGGTAGAGGCCCGCGGGCCAGGCGTCCTGGCTCTGGATCTCGGCCGGACTCATCGCCGCGAGCCTGGCCCACGTCACTCCCTCGGGGAGCTGGACCCGCACCCCTTCCTGGATCCGTTTGCCGCCCGTCATGGTCACGCCCTCGGCCGGGCGGTCGGAAAGGTCATAACGCTCCTCCAGCAAATCCTTCTGCCGTTGCATGACCTCCCCTTTCGCTGCCTTCGTGCGTGACATGGTGTTGGCGAAGGCCTCTTTGATATCGACGGGCGCGTAACTCGATGCCTGCTCGCCGGCAAGTGAAGCCGAATCCGCGCACGAAACGCCGAACGTCATGACGACGATCACCAGCGCCGCGTTTACGGGTTTAGATCTTCTCTGGTTCATAACTTTCCCCCTGCTCCGTCCGCTCAATGTTGCACCGCAGCCGCTGGACCAGCTTGGTTCATTCAGTTCCCACGGGTCCTTGGACAGCTCTCTTCACTGAACGGGAATAATACGGCTTTGTGTACCAACCTGTCCAAGATTTTACCCCGTCTATAACACCGTGTTGGTCTTGAGCTTCGCGCTGCGGTTCCAGTTTATAATGCCCGGCCGATTCAGTTTGAAGGAGAGGGAAATATGCGTCCGAGCGGACGAAAGGCCGATGAATTACGACCGATTGCGATCAAACGCAACTTTACCCGCTATGCCGAAGGTTCTGTGTTAGTCGAATACGGGCACACGCGGGTCATTTGCAACGCGAGCATCGATGAGCGCGTTCCTCCGTTTCTGCGCGGTAGCGGGAAAGGCTGGGTGACCGCCGAGTACGGAATGCTGCCGCGGGCCACGAATAGCCGCATGCGACGGGAATCGAGCGACGGGAGGCAAAGCGGCAGGACGCTCGAGATCCAGCGGCTCATCGGCCGATCCTTGCGCGCGGTGGTTGATTTTAGCGCTTTAGGCGAACGCACGGTCACGATCGACTGTGACGTCATTCAAGCCGACGGGGGCACGCGCACCGCTTCCATCACCGGCGGCTACGTGGCCCTGGCCGACGCGATCGCCATGCTGGTCCGCAAAGGCGTGTTTAAGGCAAGCCCGATCCACGGCATGGCCGCCGCCGTGTCGGTGGGCATTTACCGCGGCAATCCCGTCGTGGATCTCGATTACAGCGAGGACAGCGAAGCGGAAACCGACATGAATGTGGTGATGAACGAGATGGGTAACTTTATCGAACTGCAAGGAACCGCCGAAGGTCACGCCTTTCGCACGGATGAGCTGCACAAGATGCTTGACCTCGCCCGTCAAGGAACCGCCAAGCTTATCGCGCTGCAACGCCAAATATTAGCCGCGTGACGATCGCGGCAAACGAGATCCTTCCGCGCCGGGTTCTCGTCGCGAGCGCCAATCGCGGCAAGCTTCAAGAGATCGCGGCGATCCTCGGCGGCGTGGGAATCGAGGTTCTCGCACAGTCGGAATTTCACCTCGGCGCGGCCGCGGAAACCGGGCTCACGTTCGTTGAAAATGCTATTATTAAAGCACGCTGGGCCGCGGCCCGGACGGGTCTTCCCGCCATCGCCGATGATTCCGGCCTTGAGGTCGAGGCCCTCGGCGGCGCTCCCGGGATCTATTCGGCGCGCTATGCCGGACCGGAGGCTAGCGATCAAGAGAATGTAGACAAGGTATTGCGCGAAGCGGCGCCGGTCCCGGACGACCGCCGCCAGGCTCGATTTCATTGCACCATGGTTTATCTCAGGCAGGCCGCCGATCCCACTCCGCTCATCGCCCAGGGCGTTTGGGTAGGCCGTCTGCTTCGCGCCCCCCAGGGCCGCAATGGGTTCGGCTATGACCCTATCTTTTACCTACCGCACCATGCGTGCTCGGCCGCCGATCTGGATCCGGAAACCAAGAACCGCTTGAGCCACCGGGGTCACGCGTTGCGACAACTCTACGCGCTGCTATGCGCGCACTATCGCCTGCCGTAGCCCATGAAGCTGCGAGAGCCGCCACCGCTTTCGCTCTATGTCCACTTCCCGTGGTGCGTGCGCAAATGCCCGTATTGTGACTTCAACTCGCACGAAGTCCGCGGCGATCTGCCTGAGCAAGACTACTTACAAGCCTTGCTGCGGGATCTCGCCTACGAACGGGCCCGCGTCCCGAAGCGCGAGGTGCTGAGCGTGTTTATCGGGGGCGGCACGCCGAGCCTGCTGTCCGGAGAGGCGCTGAGCGCTCTGCTGGATGGGATCCGCGGGCGGCTGCGGCTCGGCGCGCAAACCGAGATCACCTTGGAATCCAATCCCGGCACGCTAACCGCCGAGCACCTCCGGGACTACAAGCACGCCGGGGTCAACCGCTTGTCGATCGGCGTCCAAAGCCTGCGCGATCCCCAATTGGCGTCGCTCGGCCGCATCCACAGCGGGGTAGAGGCACGGCGTGCGTTCCACGCCGCGCGCGAGGCCGGATTCGACAACATCAACCTGGACTTGATGTTCGGGCTCCCGGAAGATACTCGCGAAGGCGCGCTTTACGATTTAACGCAAGCCATCGCCCTCGGGCCTGAGCACCTGTCGTGGTACCAGTTGACCATCGAGCCCAACACCGCGTTTTTCCGCCGCCCGCCACCGCTTCCCGATGACGACGCGCTCTGGGAGATCTACCAGGACGGCCAGGCCGCGCTCGCCGCGCACGGCTATGTCCAGTACGAGGTATCGGCCTACGCGCGCGGGGAGCGCCGCTGCCGGCATAACCTCAACTACTGGCGTTTCGGCGATTACTTGGGCATCGGCGCGGGCGCCCACGGAAAAATCAGCGATGCGGTCGAACAGCGGATCGTGCGCACGGCCAAGCGCCGCAACCCCAAGATCTTCATGGACGGCGCCGGGACCGCGGCCGCGATCCAGGATGAACACCGCGTCGGCGCGGACGAAATTATCGTCGAGTTCATGATCAACGCCCTGCGGCTGAGACACGGATTCCCCTCGGCACTTTTCAACCAGCACACGGGCTTTCCCATAGAGATCATCGAGCCTTCCTTGATCGACGCCGCCGAACGCGGCCTCGTCGATTACAGAGCTGGGCATATCCAACCCACGGCGCTCGGTCTCCGCTATCTGAACGAGTTAGTGTCTTTGTTCTACGATCACGGCACGAATTTCAAGCGGGCCGTGTAAGCGGCTTGCGTGCAGGGGAAAACTACCGCTTCGCCAAGCCCGGCCTCCGCTTGCCGCCCGCGCTCGCCGCGCGTGCCGCCCCGCTCCGCGCCAACTCAATTATGTCGTGGAGCACATGGGCGGTCTCGTACAGCGTCACCTGGCCGATATCAATAGGTTTATCGTCATTAGCGGCGCTCGAATCGCTTGCTTTGCGGTAAGGTGTCGGCGTCGCTTTAAAAATTTCGCGATAACGCTTTTCCACTTCGCTTTGCCAGCTCGCATCGGCTTCCTGCCGTTCGCGGCGCTTACGCTCAAGGAGACTGACGCGATTGCGCACCTCTTCCTGCCGCTGGCGTTGCGCTTCATGAATCAACAGCGAAAAGATAGGCGCCTGGCTAACCCGGGATTTGTGGCGCCACCGGGCCTCCTGAAGCGTGTGCAGCGGAGCGCTCAACGGGGCGTACTTGGCCGCTCCGATCCGATCCCAGGGCAAGGCGTTGTCGAACGTCCGTTCGCCCAGATCGGTGGTGTGTAATACCGCCGGGAACACGATATCCGGCACTACACCGCGGTGTTGTGTACTACTGCCGTTGATACGGAAGAACTGCGCCACCGTGGCCTTGAGTTGGCCGAGTTCGTCGCCCTCGGTGCCATCGATTTGATCGAGGTCGATTAGATTCTGCACGGTTCCCTTGCCGAACGTGGGCTCGCCGACCACGATCCCGCGCCGGTAATCCTGGATCGCGGCCGCAAAGATCTCCGAGGCGGAGGCGCTCTGCCGGTTCACCAAAACGGCAAGCGGCCCCTTATAAACCACGGAGGGGTCCGGATCTTCATTCACATCGATCGCACCCGAGGCGTCCCGCACTTGCACGATCGGGCCCTCGGGAATAAACAAGCCCGTAAGCTCCGTGGCCTCGACTAAAGATCCGCCTCCGTTGCCACGCAAGTCCATGACGATTCCATCCACCTTGGCTTGCATCAACTTGACGATCAATGCTCTCACATCGCGGGTGGTGCTGCGATAATCTTTCTCGCCCCGCGCCCGCGCGGCAAAGTCGATATAAAACGCGGGGAGCGTGAGCACGCCGATGCGCATGGCGGGCTTCTCGTGCGGCACCTCGATCACGGCCTGCTTCGCGGCTTGATCTTCCAATGTTATCTTCTCGCGCGTCAGGGCGATCACCGTCGTCGGCGCGCTCGTGGCCGCACCCTTCGGAATGAGCTGTAGTCTGACGACGGTGCCGCGCGGCCCGCGAATGAGGTCCACGACTTTTTCCAGGCGCCATCCGATGATATCGGCCCAAGAACCCGCCGCCCCCTGCGCAACGGCGACGATCCGATCCTCCGGCTTGAGCCGCCCGCTCTTGGCCGCGGGCCCCCCGGCAACCACCTGCTGTACGATCGTGTACTCGTTCTCATTCCGTAACACCGCGCCCACGCCTTCCAGCGATAGGCTCATGCGGATCTTGAAGTCCTCGGAGTTGCGCGGTGAAAAGTAGGATGTGTGCGGTTCCACACTCGCCGTGTAGGAGTTGATGAAGACCTCGTAAACGTCATCGGCCGACATTTGATAAGTATGGCGCGCAAGCACCTGATATCGGTTGGATACGGTGCTTACGGCTTCCTTTTTATCCTGGCCGGTGATCACGAGGTTCAACACGTCATTCTTAACGCGCTTGCGCCAGAGGCCCTCAAGCTCACCGCGGTCGCGCGCCCACGGAGCGCGGCTGCGGTCGAGCACAAACGCCTCATCAACGGTGAAATCAAGCGGCTGCGCGAGCAGCTCACGGGCGTAGGTGACCCGCTCCTCGAGCCTCCCGCGGAACACCTTGAAGATCTCGAACGCCGGCTCAAGCTTAGCCTCCTTCACGGCCTCGTCCAATTGGTCTCGATAGACCGCAAAGCGGTTCATGTCTTCGAGCAGGAAATAACTGCGATTTGGATCCAAAGACTCGACGTAGCGTTTCAACACCTCGGCCGACATGGCATCATCGAAGCTCACCTTCTTGTAATGGTAATTGGCGAGGTAATGCGCGATGAGTTTGGTGGTGCGCCGATGCTCGGGTGCCGCAATCAGCTCGGCATCGCCGACACGCGGTGAGGCGCCCCAGCTCCCTTGCGTGAGAGCAACCAGGAACGCAATCAGCAGCCATCGAATTTTCGGCATCATGGACATGCCTCCGTCACTGCGGCAGGCCGGTAGTGTCGTAAGATTCTAAAGGTTGCGGGAGTATGCTATCGCGGTTCGGCAAAGCTTAAAGCCTCTCACCTCGTCGGCAGGGTAAAAGATAGCACGTTGTTCGCTATTAGATAAACAATTTGTGCGGGCGGTAGGTGGGATCTCGCCAGCGCCGGGTTTAGAAAAGGCAAAACGTGTGCCGCATCATCTATGATAAAGTCTAGCCATGCAATGGAATTCTCAAGTAATTGTTACCGTCATCAGCGAGCGCGACGGCCGCTTTCCGCTCGATCGTATGGCGGAACGCGGCGCATGAGCGGAATGTACCTCTTCGACGCGTGCCGAAACCAACGCATCATCGTCGCCCTCTCGGGCGGGGTGGACTCCGCCGTCGCGGCCCTGCTCATGAGGCGTCAAGGCTATGTGGTCAGCGGCGTGTTCATGAAAAATTGGGAGGACGACGATACGGAAAGCGACTGTCGGAGCCGCGAAGATCTCATCGACGCCGTGGCGGTCGCCGAGCGCGTCGGCATCGATATCGAAGTCGTCAACTTCGCCGCCGAGTATCGCCAGCGCGTATTCAGCCGTTTTCTAGCTGAGCTTCAAGCGGGACGGACGCCCAACCCGGACGTGGTATGCAACCGCGAGGTCAAATTTAAGGCCTGCCTCGACCACGCGCTGTCGTTGGGTGGTGACTCCATGGCCACGGGACACTACGCGAGGATCGCGCATCGCGATGGGCAGTTACAACTGTTGCGAGGGATCGACCCGGCCAAGGATCAGAGCTATTTCCTCTATATGCTCGGCCAGCCTCAGTTAGCTCATAGTGTATTTCCGATCGGGTCCATGCGTAAATCAGAAGTACGCGCGGCGGCCGCCGAGGCACGGCTCGCGGTACACGAAAAACGCGACAGCACCGGGATCTGCTTTATCGGCGAGCGCCGCTTTCGGCCGTTTCTCAGCCGCTACCTTCCCATCGCCCCGGGCGAGATCCGTAGCCTAGAAGGCGAGGTGATCGGAGAGCACCCCGGGGTCGTCTATTACACGCTTGGCCAGCGCGAGGGGCTCGGGATCGGCGGCGTCAAGGGAGCCTTAGAAGCGCCCTGGTACGTCTTGGAGAAGGACCTGAAAAATAATGTGCTCGTGGTGGGGCAAGGACATGATCATCCGCGGCTTCTCAGCCAGTCATTGGAGGCGTCGTCTTTGCACTGGGTGGCCGGTCGTGCCCCGGTGCTTCCATTGCGATGTACGGTGAAGATCCGCTACCGCCAAGCCGACCAGCCGGCCACGATCACCGCGATCGGCGCTGGCCGCTGCCGGCTCGTGTTCGAGGCGCCACAGTGGGCGGTCACGCCCGGCCAAGCCGCGGTGTTCTATCAGGAGGAAGTGTGTTTAGGCGGCGCGAGCATCGATCGCGTATTCCACGGCGCCCCTGGATAGCCTATCGGTTCACCGCCGGATAGCGGATAATTGATAATATCGCCTGCGGGCTAGTATTACGCGGCTCCTCGTTCCTTTACCTGGGAGGGATCATGAACGACAGTTATAACACGCGGGAGTTCATCGAGGCCGCTAACGCGCATTATCAAATCTACAATCTCACGGCCCTTGAGCGCCGTTATCCCACGAGGATGCTCCCCTACTCCCTCAAGATCCTCTTGGAAAACCTCTTGCGCCATGAGGACGGCCTTAACGTTACCAAAGCAGACATCGAGGCGCTTGCCACCTGGGACCCGAAGGCCGAACCCAGTAAAGAGATCGCCTTCACGCCGGCACGCGTCCTGATGCAAGACTTCACGGGCGTGCCGGCGGTAGTCGATCTCGCCGCCATGCGGGAAGCCATGCAGCGCCTCGGAGGCGATCCCGCCAAGATCAATCCCTTGTCTCCCGCCGAGCTGGTCATCGACCACTCCGTTCAGGTCGATGTCTTCGGCAGCACGGGTGCCGTGCAAAAAAACGCGGCGATCGAATTCGAGCGCAATCAAGAGCGCTACGTGTTTCTGCGCTGGGGGCAACAGGCCTTCTCGAACTTCAAGGTCGTGCCGCCCGACACCGGCATCGTCCATCAGGTCAACCTCGAATATCTCGCCCGTGCCGTCTACTCTCAAGGTGTCAACGGAACCGCCCAAGCCTATCCGGACACCGTGGTCGGAACCGACTCGCACACGACGATGATCAATGGGCTCGGGGTGCTTGGGTGGGGCGTCGGGGGCATCGAGGCCGAGGCGGCGATGTTAGGGCAACCGATCACGATGCTGATCCCGCAAGTGGTCGGATTTCGCCTCACCGGCCGTCTACCGGAGGGGGCGACCGCGACCGATCTCGTGCTCACCGTCACGCATATACTCAGGAAAAAGGGCGTGGTCGGTAAGTTCGTCGAATTCTTCGGCGAGGGACTCGACCACCTCCCCTTGGCCGATCGGGCCACGATCGCCAACATGGCGCCCGAGTACGGCGCGACCTGCGGTATTTTCCCCATCGATCGGGAAACCATCAACTACCTGCGGCTCTCCGGCCGCGCCCCGGAACAGGTCGCTTTGGTGGAGACCTATGCGCGCGCACAAGGGTTTTGGCGCGACGCTAAGAGCCCCACCGCTCGTTACACCGAGGTGCTCGCGCTCGACATGGGCAGCGTCGAACCGTCGCTTGCCGGACCCAAGCGGCCCCAGGATCGGATCGCGCTCAAGAACGCCAAGGAGGTGGTGTCGAAGGTGCTGCGCGTCTATCAGGAAGAGCGCTCGGGGGCGGCCGGAAAGGACCGGGACATGGCACGCTTTCACAATGAGGGCGGCGGAACCGCGGTGGGCGGCGAGGAAGCCCATCACACGGGTGTGGAAATGATCAAAATCAACGGGCACGACGCGGCGCTCAAGGACGGCGCCATCGTGATCGGGGCGATCACCTCTTGCACGAACACCTCCAATCCGAGCGTGATGATGGCGGCCGGTCTGCTGGCAAAGAAAGCGTGCGAGCGCGGCCTGCGGGTCAAGCCCTGGGTCAAGACCAGTCTCGCCCCCGGTTCGCAGGTTGTGAGCGCGTATTTGCGGAAGGCGGGGCTCATGCCTTACCTCGAAGAGCTTGGCTTCCACGTTGTCGGCTACGGTTGCACGACCTGCATCGGCAACTCGGGTCCCTTACCCGATGCGGTCAGTCAAGGCATCACGAAAGGCAGCCTGGCCGTATGCTCAGTTCTGTCGGGAAATCGGAATTTCGAGGGCCGCGTTCACCCCGAGGTCAAAATGAACTTCTTGGCCTCGCCGCCGCTGGTCGTTGCCTATACCATCGCCGGCACCATGGACATCGACCTCTATACTGATGCGTTGGGAACGGACCAGTCCGGTGCGCCGGTCTATCTCAAGGACATTTGGCCCACCCAACGGGAAATCAACGATACGGTCCTGCGCACACTCGACTCGGCGATGTTCTCGGCGAGTTACAACGGTGTATTTACGGGGGATTCGCGCTGGGCCGGCATGAACGTGCCCACCGGCACGCTGTACCGGTGGGACCCGGCATCGACGTATATCAAGAATCCCCCCTACTTCGACGGCATGGGAAGGGAGCCACCGGAGATACATCCAGTCAATCGGGCGCGGGTGCTGGCCCTCTTGGGGGATTCCATCACCACCGATCACATCTCTCCTGCGGGTTCAATCAAGGTCGATAGCCCGGCGGGGCGTTATCTGATCGAGCGCGGAGTGCAACCCAAGGATTTCAATTCTTATGGGGCGCGCCGCGGCAATCATGAGGTCATGATGCGCGGCACCTTCGCCAATATACGCTTGCGCAACCGCCTGGCGCCCGGAACCGAAGGGGGGTGGACGCGGTATCAGCCCTCCGGCGAGCAGCTTAGCATTTACGACGCCGCCGTCCGCTATCAAGACGAAGGGGTCCCGTTATTGATCATTGGCGGCAAGGAATACGGCACCGGCTCTTCCCGTGACTGGGCCGCGAAGGGCACGCGGCTGCTCGGGGTCCGCGTGGTGCTCGCCGAGAGCTTCGAGCGCATCCATCGCTCGAACCTGGTCGGCATGGGGGTCCTGCCGTTGACCTTCAAGGACGGGCAGAACGCCGAGACCTTGGGGCTCACCGGCGCGGAGAGTTACGATATCGAGGAGATCGAAGCCGGCGCGCGCGACGTCGCGGTTCTGGCGGCGGGAGCGGGCGGCCGCACGCAGCGTTTTGCCGCCGATGTGCGCGTCGATACGCCGAAGGAGTGGGAGTATTACCAGCACAGCGGGATCCTACCCTACGTGCTGCGGCAGCTTGCCGGTTGATCCTTCGAAAGCACCACGGTGACCACGGAATGCGGCCATGACCGACAGCGCGCCCGATCTCGGGCTAATATCGCTCTTTGTCAGCGCTTTCATTTCGGCAACGGTGGCGCCCGGCGGCTCGGAGGCGGTCCTTGCCTGGCTCGCGCTGCGCTCGGAAATTGCGCCCAGCCTATTGCTATCGGTAGCAACCGCCGGCAACACCCTCGGTGCCCTGACGACCTGGCTCCTTGGGTATTTCGCCGCCCGCGGCTATCCCATCGAACGCTTCGCGAAGGGAAAGGGTGAGCGGGCTCTCCTGATGGTGCGCCGCTGGGGCACACCGGTGTTGTTACTGTCCTGGCTGCCTCTCATCGGCGATGCGTTGTGCCTGGCCGCGGGATGGTTGCGGCTTCCCTTCTTGAGATCGTTGACAGCGATCGCCATCGGTAAGGCCGCGCGCTATGCGGTTATTTTGTACACCCTAGCCTAAGTGTCCACGCTCTTCGAAACCCGCCTGCGGCGCCTCACGGACCTGGCGCTCGGCCGCTTGCTAGCCCGAGGACTGAAGGGCCTTGAAAAGGAATGTTTGCGCGTAACTCCCGGCGGGCAGATCGCGCAGACGCCGCATCCGGCCGCGCTCGGCTCCGCGCTGACACACCCCTATATCACGACCGACTATTCGGAAGCCCTGCTCGAGTTCCGCACCCCCCCTTGCAAGCACGCGCAGGAGACGCTGGATTTTCTTACCGAACTGCACCAGTTCGCGGAAGGGCGCCTCGGCGTCGAGCTGCTGTGGGCATCGAGCATGCCCTGTGAGCTGCAAGGTGACGAGAGTATTCCGATTGCACACTACGGAGGTTCCAATGTCGGCCGCATGAAACACATCTACCGCCGTGGCCTGGCATATCGCTATGGGCGTGCGATGCAGGCGATTGCCGGGGTACATTTTAACTATTCGCTACCCGAGGAGTTCTGGCCCATTTATAAGGATTTAGAAGCAGATCCGCAGCCGCTGCAGGGCTTCATCTCTAGTTGCTATTTCGCCTTGGTTCGAAATCTGCAGCGCTGGGGCTGGATCATTCCTTATTTGTTCGGCGCTTCACCGGCCTTTTCCAAATCATTCTTGACAGGCCATAGCCGGGAGTTCGAGCAGTTCGATGCGGAAACGCTGTTTCGGCCGGATGCTACCTCCTTGCGTATGAGCGATATTGGTTATAAGAACAGCACCCAGTCAAGCCTGAATATCTCCTATAACAGCCTGGCGGAGTACGTCGCCGGACTTGCTCATGCGATCGACACGCCTAATCCGGACTACGAACGCATCGGCGCCAAGGTCCATGGCGAGTACCGGCAACTCAACACCCACATTCTCCAAATCGAGAACGAATATTACAGCTTTGTGCGGCCCAAACAGATCGCGGCGTCCGGTGAGCGCCCAACCGTCGCGTTGACGAGGCGCGGTGTGAAGTACGTGGAGGTTCGAGCGCTCGATGTCCAAACGTACGATCCGACTGGGGTGAACCTGCTGCAACTCCGATTCCTCGAGGGCTTCTTGCTCATGTGCTTGTTCTCCGAAAGCCCGCCCCTACGCGAGAACGACCGCCGTGAATTCGAACGCAACGAGCTGCTGGTCGCGGCCCGCGGACGACAACCCGACTTGATACTCCGTGATCATGACCAGGCGCGCGTACCAACGGATTGGGCGGCCGACATCCTTGCTCGGACCGCGGCGGTGTGCGCGATCCTTGATGATGGCGATCCCGAACATCCTTATTCCGCGGCGCTCATTGCGCAAGGGCACGCCGCGGCGTCGCCCGACCTGCTTCCCTCCGCGCGCATGCTCGCCGAGATGCGGCACGAGCACGAGTCTTTCCTGGAATTCTCCTTGCGCCTGTCAAATCAACACATCCAATACTTCAAACAATTAAGCCTACCCGACGATCGCTCGAACGCGCTTATCGAAGCGGCACGGCAATCTCTACTGAAACAGCAGAAGATCGAAGCGGCCGATCACATTTCATTCGAGGAGTATTTGAAGCGGTATTTTTCGCGCTAAGGACCCAACGCCTATGCCAGTCTCACGCACCTTAACCGGCCCCACGGCGGAGGGATGCGAAACCGCGAGGGATGGTCATGCCACTGGACCCCGGCGATCCTGCCGGGGTGACGGATAAGGGGTGATATCAACGGCGTTTTTCGATGTCCGCTGGAATGAATAGGCGGCACTCGGCGATGAATAGCCGTTGGACCGCCATTTCACAACTCAACCCTGGCCACCGGCATGTGCGTCTCCTGCTCGCCACGGCTTGATCTGCGCCAAGGTCTCGGCCAAGGCGTCCTTGGCCGTCTCGCGGTCATAGTCGGCTTGCAAGCCGATCCAGAAGCTGTCCGACATTCCGAAGAAGCGCGACAGGCGCAGGCCGGTATCGGCGGTGATCGCCCGCTTGCCCGCCACGATCTCGCCGATGCGGCGCTGCGGCACGCCGATCTCCTTCGCCAACCGGTACTGCGTTATGCCTCTCGGCTTCAGGAACTCCTCCAGCAGGATCTCGCCGGGGGTGGGATAAGGCACTTTGCGCATGCGTTTTCTCCGTCAGTGATAGTCCACGATCTCGACATCTTCCGCGTCGCCCTCCGACCAGCGGAAGCACACGCGCCACTGGTCGTTGATGCGGATGCTGTGCTGCCGCCGCACCAGGGCCGAAGCGGGGTCTAGCAAGCGCTTCAGCACGGACTCGCGG
>JALZJW010000005.1 GCA_030859565.1 Pseudomonadota bacterium | reverse complement strand
GCGCGATCGAGATCCCTTGGTGTTTAGAGCGAGTAGGCTACTATGCATGAGGTGGAATGGCAGGCCTACGCTCTTCGTAGCGACAACAACACCGTCTCATAAACGGGTTTTTCGACAAACTCGTTAGAGCGCGAGGCCTAGCTATGCCGCCCATCGTAGAGGGAACGATGAACGTAGTCGAGAAGCCTGACGTCTTGGTCGCGACAGGGCGCTCACGAACGAACCTATCGGTACTGCATTTTCTGTCAGCCGCTCGATTCTCGCGCCACGTCAAAGGACTTGAAGAGACGCACCGTGGCCAGGAATTCGGAGCTTTCTGGGAGGAGATCCTTGCCTACTCGACCGCCACCCTGCTCACAACCGTGGCGGCCTTGGAAGCCTTTGCAAACGAACTTTTCGTTGACTACCCAACAGTGTTCCCCGAACTACGTCCGGAGGTCATGGCGAAGCTGTGGGAGCTTTACGAACAGAAGCCGCCGCTTGAGAAGTTCGAGATCGCCCTGCTCCTTAAGCAAGGACAGACTTTTGATCGCGGAACTCGGCCTTATCAGGATGTATACGCCCTTGTTCGCCTGCGGAATGGACTTACCCACTTCAAACCAGAGTGGGACAATGAACAAGAGCATGGAAGGATATCGGCTCTCTTGAGCGGGCGTATTTCGGTTAGCCCATTCTTCTCCAGCCCCGAACCGTTGTTTCCGCGAGGTTGGGCGTCGTATAGTTGCACCGATTGGGCCATGGAGTCGGCGCTCAGGTTCTTGCTGGAGTTCGAGCGCCGTGCCAACCTCCATTCTCGGCTTGCACCGTTCGTGGACCGCATCCGGGCGCCGTGATAGATCGCGCTCTAACATGGCAATCAACCTGACCGTCCAACAGCGGCGCTGCGCTTGCTGTTGTACGGCAGGTTATTGCCGGCGTTGGGCCGCAAAAAGCGGAGTCTCTATTTCGCGAGGGTTAAATCATGCTGAGGACATATCACGGTAGCTGTCACTGCGGTGCCGTCACCTTTGAGGCAGACCTTGATCTGACCCAGACCACATATCGCTGCAACTGCTCCATATGCAGACGGAACCGCCAGTGGGCAGCCGTGGCAAAGCCAGAAGGCTTTCGCTTGCTGACGGGGGAAGCAGAACTAACGCAGTATTTATTCAACACCAAGAAAAACCATCACTACTTTTGCAAGCACTGTGGCGTGCGTGGCTTTGGCGTCGGGAACGAAACTCCCATCGGCAAAATGTATGGCATCAACCTCGGATGCCTCAACGATGTTTCAGACGAGGAGCTTTCAAAAGTTCCTATCACCTACGTTGATGGTCGCAACGATAAATGGCAAAGCGCACCTGAGTACTTTATCCACCTGTGAGGCGTGCGTGTCAGTAGTGTTGCGGCCCAACAAGGCGCTCCAGCCGACCGTTCCGCCTCCGCTTCGCTTCGGCTCCACGGCGGCTGAGCTTGGGCGTTGGGCGGCTATCCTTTAGCGAGTGTGACGATAGGAAACCCGCCAGCTAGAGCACTCATTGAAACATCAGAGATTTACCATGCCACAAGGAAAAAGCGAATCCACAGTAAAACCCGAACAGAACCCACCGTCGCAACTGACAGTCAAGCATCGCACGATTGAAATTGACGGCGTGGAAATCTTTTGCCGGGAGGCTGGGTCGCCGCACGCACCCGTTTTGTTGCTACCGCACGGCTACCCGTCTTCGTCGTTTCAGTTTCGCAATTTTATGGCCGCGCTGGCCGACCGTTGGCGCCTGGTCGCGCCCGACTATCCGGGCTTTGGCTACAGCGGCACGCCCGACCGGACGCGCTTCGCCTACACTTTCGACGGCTACGCCGACTTCCTCGAGCGGTTCACGGTGGCGATGAACCTGACGTGCTACGCGCTCTACCTGCACGACTATGGCTCCCAGATCGGGCTCCGCCTGGCCATGAAAGCGCCGGAGCGGGTCACCGCCCTTATCATCCAGAACGGCGATATCTACGAAGATGAACTCGGGCCCAAGTACAAGGCGCTCAAGGATTACTGGGCGAACCCGACGCCGGAAGGGCGCGAAAAACTCGGTGAGGCCGTGAGTGAGGAGGGCTTTCGCAGCGAATTCGTGGGCGAGATCTCCGAACACCTGATCGAGCGGATCAGCCCCGATCTCTGGAAACTGTCGTGGCCGCTGATGCGGCAGCCGCAACGTCGCGAAATTATGATCGGCTTGATGGAGGGCCTGCGGGAGAATCTCGATTGGTTTCCCAGATACCAAGCCTATCTGCGCGAGCACCGGCCGCCGACGCTGATCGTCTGGGGCCCTCAGGACGGGTACATGCCAGAGGGCGCGGCGCGAGCCTATCTCAGAGATCTGCCTCAGGCCGAATTTCACATTTTGCACGGCGGACATTTGATTATTGGAGACGCACGCGACAGAGGTCATCGCGCTTGTTCGACTTCCTGAGTCGCATTGGCACACGTGAAAACGCCTGAGGACAGAAAGTCGCCGCCCAACAACGGGTTGCAGCGGACGGTCCGCTGCGCGGCCCGCCGCTGAACCGGGGCGTTAGATCTTGGAATGCACACGCTCGGAGCGTTCGCAGTCATCTTTGACCGGGAAGGCCAAGTGCTGCTTTGCCATCGCACGGACCAATACCTGTGGAATCTTCCGGGAGGCCGGGTGGAGACCGGAGAATCGCCATGGCAGGCGGTAGTGCGAGAGGTGATAGAGGAAGTTGGGTTACAAATCCAAGTTGAACGTGTGCTCGGTATCTACTCAGTCCCGGAGCGAGGGGACCTCGTCTTTACCTTTCTTTGCGTACCCGTCGGCGGGGTCATTCTCACAAGTGAAGAGGCCGACGAAGTTCGCTGGTTTACTCGGAACACCATTCCGAGTAACACATCTCGGCGTCAGCTGGAGCGAATTGAAGATGCATATGCCAACTCAAATTCCATTTGCCTCACCAATGCCCAACAAGGCGCTCCAGCCGACCGTTCCGCCTCCGCTTCGCTTCGGCTCCACGGCGGCTGAGCTTGGGCGTTTGGGCGTCAAGCAGCCAAATGCTACACTATCTTCCATGTCGAGAGCGGATTGGCTCAAGGAAGAAATCGGTTGGCTCAAGGTTGCCTTCGGAATCGCTGTGGCACTTGACGCTTCGCTCGTCGCGTGGCTGCCCAGAACTATGCAACGGCGAGCCCTATCATAGTGGGAGCGGGCTTGATTGCTGTATTGGTCATCGCCGTCATGATCGTACTTATCAACCGCGGGCGTACAAACGCATTGAGGAACTGGAGAACGTGTAATGGAGTGGATAGTCGTTATCGCACTGGCCGCGCTCGTAGGAGCACTCTGCTTGGTTGTGCGGGAAATGTCTCTGCACGGTCACGAGTAACGCCCAACAAGGCACGCAAGCCGATGCCCGAGAGCGGTGCTTGCTCTTCCTAGCGTCCCGGCCGGGTGCAGCGGGAGCACGAGACCTCGGCGCTCTAGCATCTTCAATAGCGCAACCCGGAGGGTCCGTTGGAGGCGTTGATGCTTATCCCACGCCGACAAAGCCGCCGCGTTGGGGTTAAGCGCTCGTCCGCGATCACGGTTTCATTGACTGAAACAAGCGTATTGCTCACCCCGCAATGGAAGTGTTTCTAATGGTAAACGGCGTAGAAATCGAGGCGCCCGTAGGCCGAGCCCTTAGCCGTATAGTACATATATGAAAGCCTAGCTCTTGTCGGCATTTTGAAAGGAGAAAGCTCATGGCAGTAAAACCAATTCCAGATGGGTATCACAGCGTGACACCGTACCTAAGCATTAAGGGTGCGGCTGAAGCCATTGAATTTTATAAGCGGGCATTTAGCGCGACTGAGTTGTTTCGCCTGGTTGCGCCAAGTGGTGAAATTGGGCACGCCGAAATCAAAATCGGCGATTCATTCATCATGCTAGCCGACCCTTGTGAAACAGGTGCGTTCCGCAGTCCACAGTCACTGGGTGGTTCGTCGGTTGGCCTTCATGTGTACGTGGAGGATGTGGATGCTCAATTTGCCCAGGCCGTTGATGCGGGCGCGAAGATTACCAAGCCTGTGCAAGATCAATTTTACGGTGACCGCACAGGTACGCTGGAAGATCCTTTTGGGCATGTTTGGTTTCTAGCCACCCACAAGGAGGATCTCACACCCGAGGAAATCAACAGGCGTGCCGAGGCACTTTTCAAGCAAGGTGGCGGCTAACATTGAGGTCGCGAGGGACGCGGAGAAGTAGGGTCTAGGGCCGCTGCGAATGACAACCGCACGCAAGCTCTTCTAAGATGCGAGTTAGCAACTCTGACCGGAAGGAGCAGCCATGACCTCGACATCGCGCCGGCCTACCCGCCGTGCGGCTCTGCCGCGGGCGTCACTGCCTCAAGCTGCGCCGGCCACTGGCTCTCTGGCCCTGCTCGTCGGCACGCGCAAGGGCGCGTTCATCCTGCGTAGCAATGCGAAGCGCCGCGAATGGCGCCTCGCCGGTCCGCACTTCCTCGGGAGTACCGTCCATCACATCGTGCTCGACCCGCACGATCGACGCACAATGCTCTGCGCCGCGCGCGCCGGCCATCTTGGTCCCACCGTGTTTCGCTCCGTGGACATGGGACGAACCTGGAAGGAGGCGGCAAAGCCGCCGGCGTTTCCCAAAGCGAAGAAGGGAGAAAAAGGACTGGCGGTGGACCATGTGTTTTGGCTGACGCCGGGACATCCGAGCGAACCGGGTGTGTGGTTTGCCGGAACCTCACCGCAGGGATTGTTCCGCTCGGCGGACGGCGGCGTGAACTGGGAGGGCGTAGCCGGTTTCAACGCGCACCCGCTGCGCGCGGCCTGGTGCGGCGACGAACAGGCCAGCCCGCCCGACGGCGCCACCTTGCATTCCATCAACATCGACCCGCGCGATGCCAAGCATCTCTATATCGGCATGTCCTGCGGCGGCACCTTCGAAAGCTCCGATGGCGGCAGCAACTGGGCGCCGCTGAACAAGGGCAGCACCGCCGATTTTCTGCCCGATCCGAACCCGGAGTACGGTCAGGACGTGCATTGCTTGCGGATGCATCCGCTCGCCCCCGATCGGCTGTATCAACAGAACCACTGCGGCTTTTACCGCATGGATCGCGCCGAGGGCGAGTGGGTCCGCGCCGGCATGAAGATGCCCAAACGCATCGGCGACATCGGCTTCCCGCTCGCGCTGCATCCGCGCAAGCCCGATGCGCTGTGGGTGTTTCCGATGGACGGCTCGACGGTGTGGCCGCGCGTGAGTCCGGACGGAAAGCCGGCGGCGTACATGACGCGCAACGGTGGCAAGACCTGGCAGCGTCAGGCCAGCGGGCTACCCGAGCGGCAGGGTTGGTTCACCGTGAAGCGCCAGGCGATGTGCACCGATCGGCATGAACCGGTGGGCGTATACTTCGGCATCACCGGCG
Source organism: Pseudomonadota bacterium (assembly GCA_030859565.1). Lineage (NCBI taxonomy): Bacteria > Pseudomonadati > Pseudomonadota > Pseudomonadota bacterium. The sequence continues at coordinate 51,035 of JALZJW010000005.1, read as the reverse complement.
GCGAAATCTGGGGCAGTCTCAATGAGGGCGGCAAGTGGATGTGCCTGGTCCGTCATCTGCCCGAGATCTATTCGCTGGAAGCCGCGGAGCTCGGCTGATGCAAGTCGTCATCCCCCCGCAGTTGCGCAATTACACGCACGCCGAAGCCCACGTCGAGGCGCGCGGCACGACCGTTGCGGAGATCCTCGCCGATCTGGATCGACAGTTCCCAGGGATCCGCTTCCGCATCGTCGATGAGCAGGACCGCATCCGCCCGCACCTGCGCATCTTCGTGAACGAGGAGCAGACACGCATACTCGATGCCCACGTTGCAACCACCGACCGCATTCTCATCTTCGGCGCCCTGAGCGGCGGCTGACGGCGTCGGCTTTCTCATTCTCCTTGGACTGACCGGCAGCGCACTCGCCGCAAGTAATCTTGACCTGGTGAATCTTAGATGAACGGAAGGGGGGCTTGGCAATGATGCGAACTGCAAACAGACCCTGGGTGCTACTCGGTGCGGTCGGTTGTTTGAGCGGCTGTACGACCTTAGTGCCCCATACCTCGATCGAACCGTATATCAAGGATAAGAAAAAAAGAAACGCCATCGAATTGGTTGCCGAGAGCTACTGCAGGGAAAAGCGCCTGGCGCCAGGTAGCTCCCAGTCGGAACAGGTGCCCAATTATATCTTCACCACCGATGGGTGCTCGCGCTGGCCTGACGACTCATGGCTTATTTGCTGTGTCGTCCATGATATTTCCTATTGGTGCGGCGGCAGTGCAGAAGATCGCAAAGAGGCGGATGCACTGCTCATGCAATGCGCCAGCAGTAAAGTCAGATTGATGGGCGACATTCTTTACGCCGCTGTTCGATTGGGGGGCGTGCCTTGGTTGCCTACGCCGTGGCGGTGGGGGTATGGTTGGGATGATTGGCCTCGGGGATATGAACGGATAAACCATTCGCCTTCTGTGAGAAAATTACTGGAGAAGTTAAACATTCGAGGTATCGTAGAGGACCAGTTCAGGCAGAACAAAGCCATTCCTTAGGTCCATGAAAAGGGATGTTTCTGAATGTGGAATCGCCGGAAGCAAGCTATGTAAGCCAAATGTTGTTACGGCGAAGCCATGTACTTTCGAGAGTATTTAGGGCATGTTTCAAATGAAGGAGGATTAAGATGTCTTCCGAAATCAGTGATGCACCTGGGATGCGTATGTATTATGAAGGAAGCCTTTCGTATGGAATCTATGCATTCATATGGTTTGGCCTGATTGCCGTTGCGGTGACTTTGTGGAGGTTGTCCAGGGAAAGCACCAGCCGTTACGAAAAATATATCTTGCTGGTAGCCTGGGGCATTCTGCCTCCGATATGGTTTCTCGTGGAGTATTTTTTTATCTTTATGCCTTACGGCGCCAAGGATTCTTTCCAGTTCTTCGATTACGGCCAAAACGTGGCGGCCAAGGTTTGGGCCGCCGTATTCGCGCTCATCTCCATTTCCCTTTATAAAGACAGGGAGAAGGAAAATGAGGAAAACAAGGCTAAGAAACACGAAGCGGATTGAAGGGATCCGGCTTTCGGTTCGGGGTGATTTCCGGATCTCCAGTAGTGAGGAAATCAAAGTCATCGTGTTATTCCTGTACCCCACGAGGAAGTGACGGCAACGCTGACGTAGTTTTTGGCGCTTGGTAAGTCGTCCTTGCAGTCTCAATGTGGAGGAGCCAACTCTTTCTATTCAGCTTGCATGGGCTTTCTTATGTTCAGGGTGGAGTGCCGCAATGGGCTATTTTCTTGCGAGTGACGACATTTCGCTTTATTTCACGGGCGAACCGGATGTTGCATCGAAAGCCGCGATAGTCTTCCTTCACGGCCTTGGCGAACATATTGGCCGCTATGAGGCGGTCTTCGAAGATTTCTCCGGTCAGGGGTATGGCTGCTTTGGTTTCGATCAGCGTGGGTTCGGACAATCAGGAGGTGAGCGGGGGCATGTTGATTCCTTTTCACGGTATGTAGAGGATTTAACGACATTTATTAACTGGGTTTCCGCTGAAATGCCGGGGAAGCCGATATTGTTGTTCGGGCACAGCATGGGCAGTATTGTGGTTCTCTCCTACGCTCTGCAGCGTTCGCCCGTGATACGAGGACTGCTGGTGTTCTCCTGTCCATTGCTATTGGCGCAGGGGACTGGAAAAGTGTTCGGTTCCCTTGCGGGATCGTTGTCAGCGTTTTTTCCCCGACTGAAGATTCCCAATCTGATTGACGCCGATGAATTGTCGGACGATCCGGAGCTTATTAAGGCATTCAAGCGTGACCGGTATGTGGAGAAAAGCGTGTCACTGAGCTGGCTTCGTGAATTCAAAGGCGCTTGCGACAATCTCTGCCAGAATGCCAGCCAAATTGTTATCCCGGTTCTGATGGCTCACGGTAGTCAGGATCGTATTGCCGATATTGCGGGCGCGAAGTTATTGTTTGAGAAGCTCGGGTCAAAGGACAAAAAGCTGGATATTTATGAAGGATTAAAGCACGAGCTCTTGAACCACCGACCGAGCGGGCGCAAACAGGTGTTGGAGAAGACCTTCAATTGGCTCGGCCAACATTGCTAGGGTGTGAGGTTCCCCCTGGTTTCCGGATACCAACGATGCTTCTTAAGCCGCCTCTTTTTGCTGATTCAGCCAGTCCTGATGGTAGTCGGTGGCTTAAGGTTCGGCTAGAACTGCGGCGCGCGCCACCCTTAGGCACCACGCCATGGTGGTCTTTCCCGATCATATTCATGCGGTGTGGAGCTTACCCCCGATGCCGATTATTCTACCCGGTTGAGCTTGCTCAAACGCCACCTCTCCCAAGCGGTCCGGCATCTGCTGCCGACAAGCCAATCGGCATCCCGGCATAAGAGGCGGGAGCTTGCCCTGTGGCAACGGCGCTTTTGGGAGCATCAGATCCGAGATGACGCCGATTATGCCCGGCACGTGGATGATGTTCACAATCCCGTCAAGCATGGGCTCGTCGCCGAGGTCCGTGATTGGCCGTATTCGACGTTTCACCGTTACGTCCGGATCGGTCTGTATCTACAGGATTGGGCAGGTGCAGGCCGATCACCGTGGGCCGCTCGCCCGCCGCCCGCACCGGTCGTTGTAGCCAACGTGTGTTCATGATCGATCTCCTCGCTTTCACGTATCGGGTTTCTCCCGCCCTGGCCGGGCGATCTGATGGGGCAGTCTAGCGAGCGTGTGTATCAGGCCCATTTCACGGCGGGGGGATTCTCGTATCATTTGTTTCATCCGACCCGGACGTGGGACGTGAGGGGGGCAGACAGGAGCGAACGGGCGACCATCCTAATCGTCGATCACGAGGCGGAGCTGCGCGAGGTGCTCGAGGAGTATCTGAACGGGCAGGGCTACACGGCGCTCGGCGCATCCATGGCCCCTTTAACTGCTAGGGGATCGAAGGTAAAGTAAGCTGGAGTAGCCGGGCCATTCGCAAGTCCCTTTGCTCTTTGTAAAACGGCACTTAGACTATCCCATATCAAGCGGTTTTTTACTCGGACTCCGAACTTCAGATGGTAAGCAAGCATCGTGGTTGAGAACCGGCGCTTTGTTGGTCGTTACCAGGTGCGACCGGGCAGTGACGTCGATCTCAACTCTTGGGACCCCGATGACACCAGCGGCTGTGACGGTAATGAGGCACGCGCCCAGACGCGATTCTCGGCGCTGACTCGGGACCTCGGCCAGCTCCAAGATCGGCTCTACGCGAGCCACGAGCACAAGCTATTAATCGTCTTGCAGGCGATGGACACCGGGGGTAAGGACGGTACCATCCGAAAAGTGTTCCAGGACGCGGATCCGCAAGGACTTCGGGTCGTGAGTTTCAAGGTCCCCAACGCAGAGGAACGTGAATACGATTACCTCTGGCGGGTGCACAAACAGGTGCCGCGCCGCGGTGAAATGGTGATCTTCAATCGCAGCCATTATGAAGATGTGGTGGCCGCGTGCGTGCGCCGGCTGGTCCCGGCGCGGGTTTGGGGCAGGCGATTCGCCCAGATCAATCACTTTGAAAGGATGCTTCATGAGGAAGGGGTTATCGTCATCAAATTCTTCCTACACATCAGTAAGCGCGAACAAAAGTCGCGCTTGCAGGCGCGCCTGAACGATGCGGATAAACGCTGGAAATTCAACCCCGATGATCTCAAGGATCGCAAGCGCTGGCCCGCGTACATGCGGGCTTACGGGGATGCGATCGGCAAGACAGCCAGCGGCTGGGCGCCCTGGTATATCGTTCCGGCCGATCACAAGTGGTATCGCAATCTCGTGGTGGCCGCGATCATGGTAGACACCCTTCAAGGGTTGAACATGCGTTACCCGCAACCAACTTACGACGCGAGCGAGATCCGGATTGATTGAGGGTCAAGGGGTCAAGTCACCCATCTCTCACACCATCTCTTCGATCACACGACTAAGCGTAGCAGACGACACCCCTAAGACTGGAGATTGAGGGTTTAATGCGCCCTGCGATCGAACCATGATGGCACCGATACGATCCGTGCCGTGAAAAGGGTTAGGTTTTTGTTGCAGATATGTAACACTATGACGAGGAATCTATGTTGAACCAACGGAATAATTACGATAACCTTGTACTCGTACAACAACAGTAGAGGGAGGAAAGTATGTATAAGCTACGTACCCTGATCGCTCTCAGTGTCCCCGGTATCATGCTCTTCGGTTGCGCCGGTGAGCCGCTCGTAAAGATCCCCCAGCCCTGGTGCACGATCGGCGGCACGCTCCTAGGTGCCGGTATGGGGATCGGTATCAACGAAGTCGCTGCGGATGATGAGGAAGATACCCGTGCGGCAGCCGGGGCAGCGGGTGCCGCCTTCGGCGCGGCCACCAGCATTTTGCTTTGCGGTGGAGACTATCCGCCGGAGCCCCAACCGGTAGCCGCGCCAGAACCGGCGCCGGCGCCTGACCCCTGCGCCGCCGATGACGATGGCGACGGTGTCAACAACTGCGATGACCGCTGCGCTAGTACCCCCGCCGGGGTGGAGGTTGACGCCAGTGGTTGCCCCAAGGCGGGCGAGACCCTCTTGCGGCTTCAGGGTGTCAACTTCGCCTTCGATAGCGCCAAGCTCACGCCGGAATCCGAACAGGTGCTGGGTCAGGCCGTGCAGGAACTACGCGATGCGCCAAGTGTAAGCACCCGGGTCGAGGGACATACCGACAGCGTCGGATCGGATGCTTACAACCTGAACCTCTCGCAGCGGCGGGCCAAAGCGGTGGTGGACTATTTGATTAGCCAGGGCATTGAGGGGACCAGGCTCGATCCGGTGGGTATGGGGGAAGGCAACCCCATCGAGTCGAATGACACCGACGAAGGCCGGTATCAAAATCGCCGTGTCGACTTTATCGTTATCTCAAAGTAGTTTTTTGAGAGGACACAAAGTCAACCGATAAGTATCCCCTTCATCCTCGAAGGGGAAGGAATACAGATCGGGTTTGCCGGTGTAACGCCGGTCGCTCGGTTGAGGGTCGGCGCCGCGGCGCTGCGCTTGCGGCTTCGCCCCTATGACTCGGTCGGAAAGCTTCACGTTCCTCCCTCGTCAAGGGGCGCCGCTCAAGTCGCGCACCTTTAGGCGTCGTATCGTACCCGCGCATCATCTGGCGCCCTGGCCCCGGCTCAAGACGTGCCGTAGCGACCATGGCGGTGGTGAGCACCGGTAATTATTTAAGCGTCGTCCGGTAATTGTTACCGATATGAAAGCTTGGCCGCGGCCCGTTAAAAAGAGCAAGGCCTCGTGCAACTTCAAGAAATTCACCCTGGCACGGAGATCGCGCTGTAAGCTATCGAACCCCTCTTGTGTTTGCAGCGCCTGCGTATGCGAGCGCCCTGGAACCAGCAAGTCCCCCGGTAGCAATGATCGGCACTGACCAACTCGCAGCCACCTACCAGCGTCTCGTGTGGCAAACCGACACGGACGAGGTGGCGTGGTGGCAGGGCCTGCTAATCAAGGCGGCGAGACTGGTTCACGTGGTGATCAGGGACATGCTGGACGGTAGACTTACTTTGCACGCCATGAGCCTCGTGTTCACCACGCTGCTCTCAATCGTGCCGATGCTGGCGGTGAGCTTTTCCGTACTGAAGGCATTCGGCGTGCACAATCAGCTCGAGCCGCTACTCCTCAATTTTCTTCAACCGTTGGGGGCGCAGGGCCGGCCCATCACCGACCAGATCATTGGATTCGTGGACAATATCCAGGTCGGGGTTTTGGGGGCGCTGGGCATCGCCTTGCTGTTCTATACCACCATCTCGCTGATCCAAAAGGTTGAAAACGCCTTCAACTCCATCTGGCATGTCAAGCGCACGCGTACGCTGGCGCAACAGTTCAGCAGCTACTTCAGCGTCATCATGATCGTGCCCGTGCTGGTGTTCGCCGCTCTAGGCGTGACGGCCTCCCTGACCAGCACCGCCATCGTACGGGCGATCGTCGCCATCGAGCCGTTCGACAGCCTGTACGAATTCGCCACCAAGCTGCTGCCTTATTTCCTCATCATCGCCGCGTTCACGTTTGTCTATATTTTCATTCCGAACACCCGCGTGCGTCTGGGGGCAGCGCTCACCGGGGGTATCGTGGCGGGTGTCTTGTGGCAGACCACCGGTTGGATCTTCGCCACGTTCATCGCGAATTCGGCCAGTTACGCCGCCATCTATTCCGGATTCGCCATCCTGATTATTCTCATGATCTGGATCTACTGGAACTGGCTCATACTGCTGGGGGGGGCCAGCATCGCCTTTTATCAGCAACATGCCGAATATCTTGTGTCCGGAAAGAAAGAATATCGGCTTAGCAACCGCGCGCAGGAAGAACTGGCGTTGATGATCATGGAATTGGTTGGGCAGCGCTGGTATCGGCAGCAGCCGGGCTGGAGCGCGGATGAATTGGTCGACCAGCTGCATTTGCCTGTACACGCCATAGAGAACATGCTGCATGTGTTGGAGCGGGGCGGGTTTTTGTCCCGCACCAGCGATGCGCCGTCGGCGTGGCTGCCCGCGCGTCCTATGGAGATCACCGGCGTCAAGGAGATGCTTGACGTCGTGCGTAGCGCCTGCGAAGGCCCGCGCCTCATCGCGCGCCGTTCTCCGGAGATGCAGGGTGTGGAGACGGTGGTGGAAGATGTCGACCGCGCGGTCGACGAAGCGCTGCAGGGCCGCACGTTGAAGGATTTGGTCAAGGACGACGCTCGTCCACAGGTCCCTCGGGTTGGCCAGACCAGCAAAAGATTATCTGGGTAATGCCTACACGAAGACTGGTATTCTTACCTGTAATTCTTACCGAGCAGGCGAGCGGCGGGCACCGGCTGGCCGAGTCCTCCGACACGGCCACCGAGCGGATGGCGCGCCACGCGGGTGCGGCCGTTGTGCTGCTCCTCCTGCTGTCGGGCTGCGCCTATTTGCGGGGCGGGATCGGCGAGGAAGAGCTCGAGGCGGAGCCGCAGACCGGCATCCGCTACGGTGTGGAGATCCGCGGCGAGGGTGTCGACGACCAGATCAGGAGCACGCTCCTCAGCGCTTCGGACGCCAATCAGACGATCTCCCGGCCGCCCGCCAGCGAGTTCGTCCTGCGCCGCCGCGCGGAAGCAGATCTCCCCAACATCGAGAGCGGGCTCAGGAGCCTCGGCTATTACGAGGGTACCGCGAGCTATGACGTAAGGCACGTACGCGCCGACAACCAGACCGCCCAGTCTACTCTGGGCAGCCTCCGCGACCGTGTGGAGGACTTTATCAAGGGCGCGCCGACGATCCTCACCTATGAGGTCGGACTTGGGCCGCGCTATACATTGGGCTCAGCCAAAGTTGCGGTCACCGACCCTCAGAACGGCTTCCTAGCGCCGACGCCCGAAGCGCTCAAGCTCGAGCCGGGCCAGCCGGCGGGCGCGCAGCCCGTCCTTGATGCGCAGGGCGAACTCGTCTCGCAGGCGCAGCGGCTGGGCTATGCCTTCGCCAAGGCCGGCAAGCTCGACGCCGTCATCGACCAGGACACGAAGCTGATGGACGTGACCCTGCCCGTGACGACGGGTCCCATCGTTCATATGGGCGAGTTTACGATCGCCGGCGCCGACCAGGTCGACCAGCGCTTCCTGCGACGGCGGGTCCTGTTCCGCCCGGGTGACCGCTACCACCCCGATGTCATGGACAAGACCCGGCAGTCGCTGATCGACACCAACCTCTTCTCGACCGTCGCCGTTGACGAGCCAGGCAAATTGGATGCGACCGGCCGCATACCGATCACTTACACGGTGACGGAGCGAAAGCCGCGCTCGATCGGCGCCGGTGCCGGCTACGCGACCGACGAGGGCCCGATCGTCTCTTTTTTCTGGGAGCACCGCAACTTCCTGGGTGCCGGCGAGAAGTTCGAAAGCGATCTCTACTTCTCGCCCTTGCGCCAGGAACTCTCGGCCAATTTTATTAAACCCGATGTCGGCGCGCGCAATCATAACTTGCTCGCCGGCACCTCGCTCAAAGCCGAGGACACGGACGCCTATGAGAGCAAGAGTGTCGGCGCCGGCGTGGCGATCGAGCGGCCGCTCTGGTCGGACCGGGTGACGGGCTCGCTCGGCGTCGCCTACCGGCTCGCCACGATCAAGCCCAAGGACGAGGAGGAGGACTCCTTCGGCCTCCTGTCCCTGCCGGGCACGATCAAGATGGACTATTCGGACAACCTGCTCGACCCGACCAAGGGCTGGCGGCTCAACTTCCTGGCCGCCCCCTACACCGACACCCTCAATGCCGGCGCCAGCTTCCTTAAGACCCAGGCGACCGCGACCACCTATGTGCGGCTCACCGACAGCGCGAAATACATCCTCGCCCTGCGCGGCAACCTCGGGTCCATCGCCGGTACCAGTCGCGACGACATCCCGGCGGACGAGCGGTTCTACGCCGGCGGCGGCGGCTCGATCCGCGGCTATGGCTATCAGCTTGCGGGGCCGCTCAACGACGGCGACGACCCGGTAGGCGGCCGCTCGCTGATCGAGCTCAGCGGGGAGCTCCGCTACCGCATGACCGAAACGATCGGGCTCGTCTACTTCGTCGACGGTGGCACCGTCGCCGACAGCCCGCTGCCGAGCTTCGAGGAGGATCTCTTCATCGGCACAGGCGCCGGCCTGCGCTACATTACCCCGATCGGTCCCTTGCGGCTGGACGCCGGCGTCCCGCTCAACCGCCGCTCGGGTGTCGACGACATCATCCAGATCTATGTCAGTATCGGACAGGCGTTCTGACGCTGCCTTAACCGAGACGCGGCGACGTGGACCCGTTCGGGGGACCTTCCGCGTGCTCGGATGGACGCTGCTGGCGCTCGTCCTCCTGAACCTCGCCACCCTCGCCGGTGCTTTCGGCGTGCTGCAGACAGGGTGGGGCAAGCGTGAGATCGCCGCGCTCGCGAGCGGGGCGCTCTCGGGCGAGGGCAAGACCGCGGAGATCGCCGGCATCGAAGGCTTCCCGCCCTTCGACATGCGCGTCGACCGGGTGCGCCTGGGCGACCCGCAAGGCCATTGGCTGGAGGTCGATGGCGCCCGCTTCCACCTCGTGCCCTCGGCCCTCCTGCACCTGAAGGTGGAGATCGCCGCGGTGGGCGCGGAGCGCGTCGCCCTTAACCGCCTGCCGCCCTCGGCGCCGACGCCTGAGCCGCCAGAGCCATTCACGTTCCCGAGCCTGCCCGAGCTCCCGAAATCCCTGCCGGTGGCGGTCGACGTCGTGCGGATCTTCGTCGATCGACTCGAGCTGGGGCAGCCGGTGATCGGACAGGCCGCCGCCTTCAGGATCGATGGCCATGCACGGACCAACGAGGCCGCGAACCGGCTCACCGCGGATCTCCGCATCGACCGCGTCGATCAGGCGACGGCGGACGCCCGGCTAGGGCTCGATGCGGATCTCGCGGGCGGAGCGCTCGATCTAAGCCTGAAGGTGAACGAGACGGGTGGCCTGCTCGCGGCTGTCTCGGAGCGCCCGGAGGCCGGCGAGCTGCACCTCGATCTCGGCGGCAAGGGGCCGCTCGTCGACTGGCGCGGGCGGCTCGCACTCGAGGCGCAGCATCTCGCGAGCCTTGAGACCGACCTCGAGCTCGGGCTCGCCGATCTGCCGCGCATCGGGATCGACGGCCGCCTGGACGTGGCTCCGGGCGTGTTGCCGCCGGATGTGGAGCCCCTGATCGGGCGGACGATCGATCTTAGCGTGCGGCTGCAGCCGACCTCGCCAGAGCGGGTCGAGCTGCAGGCGCTCCGTCTGGGCGCCGCCGGCTTCGGATTGGAAGGGCAGGGCAATGGGGACCTCGCAGCCAACACCGTCGAGGGCAGGGTCACGCTTGATGTACCGGATCTGGCGGTGGCAAGCGGGCTCGCGAAGGCACCGCTCCAGGGCCGCGCGGCCTTGAGTCTGGCCGCGACCGGTGCCCTCGATCAGCCGGTCGTCGACCTCACGCTCGATGCCGGCGGGCTCGGCTACGACACCTACCGGATACGGCAGCTCGCGGTGGCGCTGCAGAGCAAGCTCCGGGCGCCATTCGAGACGACGTTTCCGGGCGCCACCTTGACGGGCAATGCGAGCGTAGCGGGCGTGAGCCAGGGCGGCAAGCCGCTGGCGCCGGAGGGGGCGCAAGGCACGCTCTTGACGCTCGACCTGGCGGCCATGGCACCGGCGCAAGGGCCGATCGACATCCAGAAGGCCCTCCTGCAGGCGCTGGGCGCGCAAGCCAGCCTCGGTGGCCAGTTCGACCCGCGGCGCCTGGCCGGCCGGCTGCGGCTCGACCTCGACGTGCCGGCGCTGCGTCCGCTGGTGGCGGCGGCGAGCCCCGGCCAAACCTCCCGACCGCCGATCGACGGCAAGGTTGACCTCGGATTAGACCTCACGATCGGCGAGAGAGCGGGCAAGGTCGACGCGGTCTTGGCGCTGCACACAGCGGCCTTGCAGGGTCTGCCGCCAGGCGTTACCGAACTCCTGGGCCGGGAGCCGCGCCTCGACGCGAGGGCGTCCTTAGAGACCGGGAAGTCCGTGCAGATCTCGAAGCTCGCCTTGCAGGGGGCGGCGATCGACCTTACCGGCAAGGGTAGCATGCAGCTCGCCGGCGAGCACGGGCTTGCAGCCGATCTCGACCTCGAGCTGCCGCGGCTGGCCGAGGCTTCCGGTCTGGCGGGACAGCCGCTCTCGGGCAGCCTCGCGGCGAACGTGAAGGCGTCCGGTAGCTTGAGCGAGCCGAACGTCGTGCTCGCGGCCCACATCGACCGGCTCAAAGCGGGACGTTTCGACTTCTCGGCGATCACGCTCGACGCCGATGCCGCCGGGCCGATCGACAGGCTCACGGGCCGCATCCGGCTCGATGCGCGCGAGGCACGCGGATCGATCGCGCTCTGGACCGACTACGCGCGCCACGGCCAGAAGCTCGACATACGCAACCTCTCGCTGACCGCCCCGGGGACGCGGCTCGGCGGCAAGGCCGATCTCGATCTGACGACGCAGATCGCCAATGGCCGCATGAACGGGCGGATCAGCGATCTCGGCGCCTTGGCGCCCTTCATCGGCCAGGAGCTCCAGGGTGCCATCGACCTTGCTCTCGCGCTCGATGCGGCGGATGGCAAGCAGAACGCCCGGGCGGAGGTGAGGGCGAACCGGATCGGCGGCTCCTTCGGCACGCTCGCGGCCGCTTCGGTGACCGGGCGGGCGACCGACCTGCGGGGAAGGCTGGGTCTCGACGCCAAGATCGCCGCCGATGATTTCGCGCAGCCGGGGCTCGCGATCAAGGACGCGGCCGTGATGGTTGTAGGAGATCTCGCGGCGTTGCGGCTGACGGCTAAGGTCGACGGCAGCCAGGGTGCCACGCCCTTCGATCTGGCGATCCGGCTGCAGACCGATGTTGCCGGCGAGACCAAGCAGGTGGCGCTGCAGTCCCTGGCCGGCAGCTTCGCCAAGCAGCCGATCAAGCTCCAGCGGACCGCGACCCTGCGGATGGCGGGCGCCTCCTACGGCCTACAGGACCTCGATTTGAGCTTTGGGCGGGCCAGGCTCCGTGCGGATGCGACCCTCGGTGGTGGTCGGGCAAGCGCCAAGGCGTCGCTCCATCCGACGCCGCTCGCGATGTTCCAGTCCTTCGGAGCCCCGGAGTTTGGCGGTACCGTCGCCTTGAATCTCGAGGTCTCGGGCAGCAGCGCCGCTCCAAAGATAGACCTCGTGGTCGACGCGAAGGGCGTGAAGCCGCGGGGAAAGGACCTGCAGACCGTGCCGCCGGCGAACCTCGCACTGCGCGCGGGCGTCGCCGGCGGACGCCTCGATGCGAGCGCCGAGCTTGCGGGGGTGATGGACGATCCCTTGCGCCTGCAGGCAGCCCTGCCGCTGCGGATCGGGCTCGAGCCTTTCGCCTTCGAGCTGCCGAGGGACCGTCCGATCCAGGGATCGCTGACCGGCCGAACCGATCTCGCGCGCATCGCCCAGATCCTCGTGCTCGACGGACAGCGGCTGCAGGGCCTCCTCACGATCGACACCCGGTTGGCCGGGACGCTCGACCGCCCGCTGGCCGACGGCAGCATCGAGATCGCCAACGGGCTGGTTGAGGACTCGATCTCGGGTGTGCTGTTGCGCGATCTCACGCTGCGCATCGTAGGCGATCAGAGCCGGATCAACCTTGCCACCCTGAGCGCGCGCGATCGCCGCGACGGCACCTTGAACGGGTCGGGCAGCCTCGATCTCGGCGGCACGTCCCGTACGGGCTTAAGGACCGGCCTAGAGCTCGCCAATCTGCAGGTCTACAACGCCGAGTTCGGCAAGGCCTGGCTCAGCGGCAAGGTCAATGTCAGCGGCCAGTTGCCGAACCTCGACGTCTCGAGCCAACTCAAGGTCGAGCGCGCGGATATCAGGCTACCGAACCCGCCTCCCGGCAAGCCGCCGACTCTGCCGGTGAGCGTCGAAGGCGCGCCACCTGCACCGCCGCCGCCGGCCTCAAGCGGTCCGCCGCTGCGGATCGGCCTCGACATCGAGGTCGACATGCCGGAGAAGTTCTATGTCCGCGGCCGCGGGCTCGAGAGCGAGTGGCACGGCAACCTCGAAGTCACCGGGACGGCGGGCGATCCCCTGGTCGTCGGCTCGATCGACTTCCGCCGCGGTTTCTTGATCCTGCTCGACCGCCGCTTCTCGATCGACCAGGGCACGATCACCTTCAGCGGCGCGAAGCCGCCGATCCCGGAGCTCGACATCAAGGCGAGTGCCGAGGCCTCGGGCGGCGTCACGGGCATCGTCCAGATCACCGGGCCGGCGACCAAGCCGAAGCTCGCGCTGTCGAGCGATCCTGAGGCGCCGCAGGACGAGGTGGTAGCGCGGATCATGTTTGACCGTTCGTCCAGCGGGATCTCGCCGTTCCAGGGCCTGCGCCTCGCGGCGGCGATCCAGGAGCTCCAGAGCGGCGGCGACGGGCTGATCGGCATCGGCCGTGAAGCCCTGGGCATCGACACATTCGACATTTCGGGCAGCGGCGGCGCCGACACGACGGCGAGTGCCGGCAAGTACATTTCCGACAACGTCTTCCTTGAAGTCCAGCAGGGTGTTACGCCCGGCAGCGGGAAGGCCACGCTCGAGATCGAGCTGACACCGAGCATCTCCGCCGAGACCCAGATCGGCCAGCAGGGCCAGACCGGCGCCAGCCTCAACTGGACTTACGACTATTGAGCGATATGGACAAAGTCCCCTGAAAGGATTCCTAAGCGGGAATAGCTATGCCCGTCCACGACTACCGGTTTCCAATGGCGGGTTCCGCCGGTTTCTGGCCGGTGGCGCGATTAGCCAGCACGGTGACGAGCCACAGCACAATGCCGATGCCGATCAAAATCCCGGCGATCTCGTATTCAACGGGATTTCGTCCGGTCCATGGGCCCGCAAGAAAGGCGCAAGACAATGCGCCCAGGATCGGCAGCAATGGCGGCGCGCGGAAATGCTCATGATCGACGCGATCACGCCGCAGAACGAGCACGGCGATGTTGACCACGGTGAAGACACACAGCAGCAACAAGGCAGTTGTGCCGCCGAGCGCCGGCACTCCGCCGACAAAAGTGATCAGGCCGAAGGCCAGCAGCGTGGTGAATCCGATCGCGACGTAAGGCGTTCGCCGCGTCGCATGAACCTTGCCGAGCACCGATGGGAGCACGCGCTCGCGACTCATGCCGTAGACAAGTCGGCTCGCCATCAGCATGTTGATGAGTGCGCTGTTGGCCACGGCGAACATCGTGATGAAGCCAAAGATCTCGAGCGGGAAATTCGGAGCGCCCGCCTGCACGACTTTCAATAGCGGCGTCTCGCCTTCGCCCAGTTGTTCGGGCGAGACAAGCGTGATCGAAGAAATCGACACCAGCACGTAGATCAACCCGGTGATGACCAGACCGGCTAGAAGCACCTTCGGGAAGTGGCGAATTGGATCCTTGCATTCCTCCGCCATGTTGACCGAGTCTTCGAACCCGACCATGGCGAAGAAGGCGAGCGTCACCGCGGCGATCACCGGCCACACCATGCTGCCATCCGCTGAAGTCTTGAACTGGGTGACGCGGGACACATCGCCTTCACCGGCCGCGATCGCCCACATACCGATGAAGATGATGAGCAAGAGACCGGACAGCTCGACGCAAGTCAGGACGACATTGGCCTTGACGCTCTCGCCAACGCCGCGGAAATTGACCGCCGCAACGACCACCATGAACGCCAGCCCCACGAGCGTAATTCCGATTCCGCCTGCGAGGTCGAGTGCGAAGGCATTCGACAGATTGGCGGCGAAGGCGCGAGAGGCCGTCGATGCGGAGGTGATTCCAGAACACATTACGGCGAAGGCGACGATGAACGTCACGAAGTGAACGCCAAACGCCTTGTGCGTGTAAAGGGCGGCGCCCGCTGCCCTTGGATACTTCGTCACCAGTTCCAGATAGCTGAAGGCGGTGATGACAGCGACGATGAAAGCCACCAGAAACGGCAGCCATACAACCCCACCGACCTGCTTGGCGACCTGGCCGGTAAGCGCGTAGATCCCGGTGCCGAGAATGTCCCCGACGATGAACAACAGCAGCAGCCATGGTCCCATCACCCGACGAAGGGCCGGTTCTGCTGCGGTGCTGGGCTGATCTTTGTCGCCAATGGAAACCTTGTCCATGGAATCTCCTTTCACGCGCGGCAGCGGGTTGTCCACGACATCGAGGTCGACATGCGGGTAAAGCGATGGTTGTGATCCTCAATGCGATAAAGTAATGAACACCCTACCGGCTAGAGGTCAAAGACTACCGGGGGCTCAAGGCCCCGCAACTCGTCGTCGAGCACGGACAGCCCCCCGACCGCCGGGAATCGATTACGCTCCCTTAATTCCACAAAGGATTTATCCAGCCCACGGGCGCTAGCTCGTCATTTCGACCTTGACCCAATCCGCTGTGACCGAAGTTCCGCGAGTGGGGGCCTCCTTGTATTTCACCTCCACCGTCCGGCCCGATTGAAGATCAGCTAGCGAGCCAACTTGGTTCTTACCTTGCCCTTTGCTCCGATCCAGCCAGATGGGGACCTCATTCGGGATTGTGACCGTATACGTGACCCCCGAGGAATCGCTCACGGTCAGGCTTCGGTTCTGTTCATTTACGGTGGCGATTTTCCCGATGATACTGTAGATGTTAGAAACTCCGTGCGAATCGCCAATGGGAATAAACATCTCCATAGCCTCTTGCGCGAACAAGGCCGGCGCGGGGAGGGCCAACAAGACGCCCAAGAAGAACAAGCGTGTCAACATGATATTTCTCCTCATCATCACTTCCAGTTGCCATACCAGTGTGTGTATATACGGGTTTCCCAGCCGACGTCCTAGCCCAGGATGAGGCTCTTCGCCTGATTGATGGCGTCCAAGGCTTGCTTAGCGAGCTTGATGCGGCTTGAGGGATTTGTAGCGGCTTTCACCGTGAGACCGCGGGCTTTTTGGAGTTGTTGCACCGCGTCCGGGTGCAACCCACCACCCTCGAGCACCATGATGGCATCGTCGATGTCGTGCACCGTCCGCTTGACGACATCCCCCGGGTGTTCTCCGGCGAGCAGCACGTTGGCTTGCACGGCCCCTAAAAGCTGGTTCAGCTCGCGGATATTATCCAAGGCGTTGACGACGCGGAGAAACGCCGCCACGGCCTTCACCTGGGTAGCATCCAGATCGATGGCTCGGCCTGTGCCACCGCTGAGGAATTGCCCTGATGGCGAGTTGTTGAAGGCATCGGTATTGTAGAAACCCACCGTGCCTTCGATGGTTTCCACCGAGTTGTTATGGAAGAAGGGACCCGTATCCGCCGCTTCCACCACTGACGGTGTGTTGAACGTACCATCGCCGGGTGTACCCAGACCGTCATCCACCTGGCTGAAATCGCCGGTCGGATCGGGCAGATTTTCCACCCCGGTGTTGAAGTTCAGATTGCCACTAGCAGGTCCTCCCGGTGGGACGTTGGCGCCGGCATTAGCGTGACAGCGAAAACACTTGCCTGCCGTGGCCGAGTTGAAAATCTCCTGACCTTGTACCGCTTCCGCGCTTTTCAAGGGCAGTGGTAGTTTCAGCTCTTCCTGCCGACCCAAGCTTAACTGGAAGGCTTCCAGGGCCTTCTCCTCATCGTCGGTGGGTAGGCGGAAATCGACGCCCACCTTGCGGTTTGTGGTCTTGGTGAAATGCTGAATCACCGCGCCTCGGGCAAAGGCCCGGAGATCTCTGGTTTGAGGCGCCCCGTCACCGGACCAGCCTGTTCGAGGGCAAAGGGTATCGCTGAAGCAATCGAATCGATTTCTGGGATTGCTGCTGATGGAAATCCGTTGGGAGAACACGTGAGGTACGCCACGCATAACGCCGGGCTTGTCGGTGCCGTCCAGATTTTCCAGGATCAAGCCGCGCTTGCGCATCAGCTTTGGATCCTCGAAATTGTTGGCGAGTGCTGGAATAAATTCGGCGACGAACAGAGGGTCATCCTTCGGGAGGCTGGCGATAAACGCCGGATCGATGGTCAGGTTATTCTCCGCCCGGTGACAGGTGCCGCAGGTTCGGCCATTACCATCGAAGGTTTCCTTGAAGAACAGCTCGCGCCCTTTAGCCACCAACGGATCACCTGCGGGTTTCGGCTCGGGCGGTCCACAAGCCGAAAGCGTGATAAGCCCTATGAGGGCCGCTGAGCGTTTTAGGTTTATTAGTTTCATCGCATACCTCCCCGCTAGGCCAGAACGGCCGGCGTTTGTCCCCCTACGGTCCGCATAAGGATAAGAGATTCAATGCGGGCTCGCAATCGCAAGGTTACGTTGCGGGCCCGCACCGGGCGGTTCCTTGTATAGAAAAGCAAGCACTCAATGCCAATGGCCACTCAGGCTTCTATGAGACAATCAATCCGTGGACAGAGAAATATCAGACAGACCCGGTGTCGCCGCACCACCGCCGCTTATCTACGCAGGCGGTTTCGCACTGGGCTATCTCGTAGAAAAATATTCGCCGACTGCGTTCTTCCCGGAGTCTATGAGCGCATTCGTTGGGTGGTCGTCGATCGCCTTGGGCGTACTGATCGCGGCGTCCGGGCTCTTGGCCTTCCGCCGCGCAAACACGCCGGTTAGCCCGTATGCGCAAACGACGGCCTTAGTGACCGGCGGACCATTTCGATTTTCCCGTAATCCGCTGTATCTTGCGCTGACAGTGATTTATCTCGGCGCGGCCGGGCTTTTGAATTCGCTTTGGCCCGTGTTGTTGCTGCCCGGTGTACTGTGGTTCATGCACCGGGGTGTGATAATTCGAGAAGAACGCTATCTAGAAGAAAAATTTGGTCCCGCCTACCAGGAGTACAAGGCGCGGGTAAAGCGATGGCTGTGATCCTCAATGCGATAAAGTAATGAACACCCTGGTCCCGATCATTACCTTCAGCTTGCTTGCCGGTCTCGTGAGCGTCCTGGCCGCCGCGGCGTTCTTGCTGGTACCCGACCGCGTGCGTGCGCAACTGTTGCCGCATCTGGTGAGCCTCGCGACCGGGGCTTTGCTCGGAGCGGCGTTTCTCGGGTTGCTCCCGGAAGCCCTGAAAGCGGTGGAGCGCGAAGACGCCCATTTGATTACCTTGTGCGTCTTGTTCGGGCTGGTATTGTTCTTCCTTCTCGAGAAGATGGTCATTTGGCGTCACTGCCACGAGGAGCAATGCGAGCGGCATAGCGACTCTCCGAATAACGGCCGCGGGCTTGCGGCCGGGACGCTGATTTTGCTCGGCGACGGAATCCACAATTTCGTCGACGGGATCCTGATCGCTACCGCGTTTCTCGCCGATTATAAGCTCGGTG
This sequence comes from Pseudomonadota bacterium, assembly GCA_030859565.1. Taxonomy (NCBI): domain Bacteria; kingdom Pseudomonadati; phylum Pseudomonadota; species Pseudomonadota bacterium. The sequence goes on along the minus strand of JALZJW010000005.1, from coordinate 32,737 downwards.
TGTTGACGAGCCTGGCCGTCGCCGCACATGAGATCCCCCAAGAGGTTGGCGATTTCGCGATCCTTCTGCAAAGTGGTTATACGCGCCGCGAGGCCTTCGGGTATAACCTCGCGGTGAGCCTCGCGACCGTGGCCGGCGCCCTGGTTGCGTGGGTTAGTCTTGCCGGCATCACCACGGCCCTCCCCTATGTGTTGGCGGTCGCGGCCGCGAGTTTTATTTACGTCGCGGTGGCCGATCTGATACCCGGCCTGCATCAACGCACCGAGCTGCGCGAATCGATGCAGCAGGTTTTTCTCATGAGCGCCGGGATCGGTCTCGTTTATGGATTAAGCACGATGTTGCATTAGGGAAGCTCTGCAATAGTTACGCGTGCTCGCCCGTCGCTCGCCTATCTACCTGATATGTCTCGCAACTCGCTCCGCGGCTTCGCGCATCTGGGCTTGCTCGCGGCACTTTTGCAGAGCTTCCTCAGCGGAAAGCTTGCGCGGCGAAAGCTACTCATCGCCCTTGAATATCGACCCGTCGCCCTTATCTGAACAGCAACCATGATTTCAAGGAGCGTTGCACGATGCGTTCGGACAAGCTGACGACCAAATTCCAAACGGCCTTGGCGGATGCCCAAAGCCTCGCCGTCGGGCGCGATCATCAATTCATCGAGCCGCTGCATGTCATGGCCGCGCTGCTCCATCAGGAAGACGGAACGGTGCAGCATCTCCTCGGCCAAGCAGGGATCAATGTCAACGCCCTGCGCGCACGGCTGGATGATGCCCTGGAGAGCTTGCCTCGGGTCGAAGGCACGGGCGGCGATATCCACGTCTCGCGCGAGCTTGAGCGGCTCTTGAATCTCACCGACAAACTGGCGCAACAACGAAAGGATCAGTACATCGCCAGCGAGCTGTGGGTGCTGGCCGCGCTAGAGGGCCGCGGTCAGCTAGGTGATCTATTGCGGGCGGCAGGCGCGGACAAGCGGCGTCTGAGCGAAGCCATCGATCGCTTGCGCGGGGGGCAGAAAGTAGAGGATCCGGGCGCCGAGGAACAACGCCAGGCGCTCGAGCGCTACACCATCGACCTGAACGCGCGCGCAACGGACGGAAAACTGGATCCGGTCATCGGACGCGATGACGAGATCCGCAGAACGATTCAGGTATTACAGCGCCGCACCAAGAATAACCCCGTTTTGATCGGTGAGCCGGGCGTGGGCAAGACGGCGATAGTCGAAGGCCTGGCGCAGCGCATCGTGAACGGCGAGGTGCCGGAAGGACTCAAGGGCAAGCGGGTCTTGGCGCTCGATCTCGGCGCCCTCATCGCCGGCGCCAAATATCGCGGCGAGTTCGAGGAGCGGCTCAAGGCGGTGCTCAAGGATCTGGCCAAACAAGAAGGTCAGATCATTCTCTTTATCGACGAATTGCACACCATGGTCGGCGCCGGCAAAGCCGAGGGCGCCATGGATGCCGGCAACATGCTCAAGCCGGCGCTCGCGCGCGGCGAGCTTCACTGTGTCGGCGCGACGACCTTGGATGAGTATCGAAAGTACGTCGAGAAGGACGCGGCCTTGGAACGCCGCTTTCAGAAGATCCTGGTCGATGAGCCGAGCGCCGAAGACACCATCGCTATATTACGCGGACTCAAGGAGCGTTACGAAGTACACCATGGCGTGCAGATCACCGATCCCGCGATTGTCGCCGCGGCTACTCTGTCGCACCGGTATATCACCGATCGGCAGTTACCGGACAAGGCCATCGATCTCATCGACGAAGCCGCGAGCCGCATCAGTATCGAGATCGACTCGAAGCCCGAAGAAATGGACCGGCTCGAACGCAGGTTAATCCAATTAAAAATTGAACGCGAGGCCTTGAAAAAAGAGGCCGATGCGGCCTCGAAGAAGAGGTTCGATAACTTGGAGGCCGCAATAGCAAAGCTCGAGCGGGAGTACAGCGATCTCGAAGAGATTTGGAAAGCGGAAAAGGCGCGCTTGCAAGGCACGCATACGGTGAAGGAACGGCTCGAGCAGGCGCGGCTTGAGTTCGAGAACGCCCGGCGGGGGGGTGATCTCGCGCGCATGTCGGAACTGCAATACGGGCGTATCCCCGAGCTTACCAAGCAGCTCGAGCAGGCGGCGAACGCGCAGACGCAAGCAATGACACTGCTCCGCGACAAAGTCACCGAGGAGGAGATCGCCGAGGTGGTTTCCAAGTGGACCGGGGTCCCGGTGTCCAGGATGCTCGAGGAGGAACGCGAGAAGCTGATGCGCATGGAAGAAGCCCTGCACCGGCGGGTTGTCGGTCAGGACCAGGCCGTGACGGTGGTCGCCGACGCCATCCGCCGGGCGCGGGCGGGGATCGCCGATCCCAACCGCCCCTACGGTTCCTTCTTGTTCTTGGGGCCGACGGGAATAGGTAAGACGGAATTGTGCAAGGCCTTGGCCGAGTTCCTGTTCGATACCGAAGAGGCGATGGTGCGCATCGACATGTCCGAGTACATGGAGAAGCATACGGTGGCGCGCCTCATCGGGGCGCCGCCCGGTTATGTCGGCTACGAGGAAGGCGGTTATTTGACCGAAGCGGTCCGGCGAAAGCCGTATTCGGTCGTGTTGCTGGATGAGGTCGAGAAGGCCCATCCGGAAGTCTTCAATGTCTTACTCCAGATCCTCGATGACGGCCGACTGACGGACGGTCACGGCAGGACCGTGGACTTCCGTAATACCGTCATCGTGATGACCTCGAATCTCGGCTCGCAATTCATCCAGGAGATGGCCGGGGAGGAACATTACGAGAGCATGCGTATGGCGGTGATGGACAGCGTCGCGAACTTCTTCCGGCCGGAATTCATCAACCGTATCGACGAAATCGTCGTGTTTCACTCCTTGCAATCGGTGCATATCCGGGCCATCGCCGAGATCCAGGTGGAACGCTTGCGCAAACGGCTGCGCGATCAGAATATCGGGTTATCGGTTTCGGCCGAGGCGCTGGACAAGCTGGGGCAGGCAGGCTTCGATCCGGTCTACGGCGCTCGTCCATTGAAGCGCGCGCTTCAGGTGCGGGTGGAGACACCGCTGGCCCGCGAGCTTTTAGCCGGTCGCTTCGGACCGGGCGACACCGTTCGGGTCGAGGTGCGCGACGGCGAGTTCGCGTTCGTGCGCGAAGTAAGCACCGAGGACACCGGGGCATGAGGGTCATTGCGAAGGTCTTGAAACCCTCATAAGCTTCGCACACGGTGCTACGGAGGCCGCGTCGCAACGTAAACTATCGCGGAGGGCGCATGCAAACGGAACGATTCACGTGGTGGGGTTTGTTATTCCGGTTCTTGGGCGCGGCCGTGCTGGTGTACGCGACCTACAACCCCGAAGGCTATTCTTTCTATCACTGGGCGCTCTCTCCCGTCTTCGGGGGCTCCGAGATGCCAGGGGGTGGTCCGGCCCCGTTGAAGTTCCTTGCCGGTGTCGTTCTGCTCATCGGCTGGGTCGTATTTCTCCAGGCGACTCGGCGGTCGTTGGGGATCGTTGGCGTCGTGCTGGCCATCGCGTTTTCCGCGGGTTTTATCTGGTTAATGATCGAATGGGAATTATTTTCGGCCGGCAACCTGCGCACGATGACCCACTTAGTGCTGATTATCATCAGTGCGGTCCTGGCGGCGGGGATGTCCTGGTCGCACATCAACCGGCGGCTCTCCGGCCAGGTTGACACCGATGAGGTTGATTAGGCGGCGCAGCGAATCGCCGGCGCGAATCGAGAACCACCCGTTCAGGGCCCGCAGTGCTTCTCGACCTGTTTGCGGGCCTCGGCGATATCCGCTTGGCGCTCTTCCTCGGTAAGACGTTTGCTGCTTCCGTCTTCCGCGTATTGCAGGATCCTAGGTTTGCCCTCAAGCTTCGCTAAGCGTTCGCGGGCCGTATCGCAAGCCGCCTTGCGTTCACCCGCTTGTTCTTGCGTCTTCTGATCCGCCTCCGCTTGTTCTTGCCGCTTATCGCCGCGCAACTCGAAGTCCTGCAGTTGTTGCTTCAGTTTCTCGCGGGCGGCCTTGGAGTCGACCTTTGGAGGCGGTTTGATGGTCTCGGCCGGCCGGCCCGGAGGCGGCGACTGCGAGTATTGGACCTGTCCCTCATCATCGATCCACTTGTACATTTCGGCCAGGAGGCCGGGCGAAGCCAAAGCCATACCCAGCGTCACGCACAATAACGTTCCACGAGAAGTGTAAGAGTGAGTCAGCATCGCGCGTCCTTCCAACATCGTGATGCTGTGACTATAAACCTATTCGCATCAGGAAGTAAGCGGCCGGCGGGCGATCTGGGCTGTGCCCGATTGCAAGGAATAGCTGAGCAAAATCTCGGAAAATTGCTCGAGCGCCGCAATACCACTTGTTTTTACTTGTTGGTGCCACTCTTGGAGCTGCCGCTGTTGATCCAATGAGACGGGCGTTTCCTGAGCGATGGCTTGCAAGCGAGTTTGAAAGTGATGAACCTTTGCGAGTATCGCACTGTCCCGGAGTCCCTGCGCAAGGCGCTGCTCCGCAGCGGTATCCATCGGACGCTGCGAGCGAGTGAGCAACCGCTTAGGACGGTTCGTTGGATCCTCCGGTTCGCATTGTTCTCGGTATACTCGCTGGAAGGCGTGCTTGGCATAGTCGGAAAGCACTTGCAAACGACAGCTTGCGACCGCTCGCACGGTGTCCTCATCGATCAGCGATTTCCGAGGATCCCGATACAAGCGGGGCGCGATTTTTTTCACGCGTGCGAGGCCGAGAGCACGGAGTGCGCGGATATACCACCAACCGATGTCGAATTCCCAGGGTTGGGTGGAAAACCTAGCGGAACTGGCGAAGGCATGATGATTGTTATGCAATTCTTCTCCACCAATCAAGATACCCCAAGGGATAAGGTTGGTGGAAGCATCGGGGCAAGCATGATTGCGGTAGCCCCACCAATGACCCAACCCGTTGATGACCCCGGCGGCAAAAAAGGGGATCCACATCATATGTATCGCCCACATCGTGAGGCCGATGGGCCCAAACGCAAGGACATAAACTATTCCCAGCAGGACGGCCCCGAGCCAAGTGCTAAACGTGCGGCCGTAGAGGTACCTTTCCAACCAGTCGTTGGGGGTGCCGTGTCCATAGGTCGCGAGAACTTCGGGATGTCGCGTATACGCTTTCCCATACACTTCAGCGCCGCTCGAAAGCAGTTTTCTTATGCCCACATTGTGCGGGCTGTGAGGATCGTCCGGGGTTTCCACAAACGCATGGTGCTTGCGGTGCACCGCGACCCAGGTCTTCGTGTTGAGCCCGGTGGTCACAAAAAGCCAGAAGCGGAAGAAATGCGCGGCGGCAGGATGCAAGTCCAACGCTCGATGGGCTTGGTGGCGGTGCAAAAAAACTGTCACCGATACGATCGTTATATGCGTCATCGCCAGGGTGACCAGCACATAGCCCCACCAAGAAAACATTATATAACCAGTCAACATGCATGAGATCTCTTAGTTTTTATTTCCGCCGTCTTGCGGCGAGGGTATCCTACCCGATAGTGAGGAAAACCTTGACCACGGGCGCGTATCATCCGCGCTCGCCAATGGCGCCAACGCCTCGGGCGCGAAATCGTCGACATCGATCGCCGCGCGTAGCGCCCGATCCCAGGCTGCGAGCAATCGCATGTCTTCCGCCGAGACGATCCCCGCGTTCAAGGACTCGGTACGGGCCGAGTGCTCATCGGTCACTTTGATGGCGCCATCCTTGATCGCGGCCTTGATGCGCGCCTCGATGCTTTCCGCTTCCGGAACCAGCTCGAAGGCGTGTTCGATACGGCCGGTGATGTCGTCAGGCGCACGGCTTACAAAGATGCCGTCCGTCAGCCGATCTCGCGCGGGGGAGGCTTGCAGCAGCAGCGCGGCCGCTTGGTGCGTGAGCCGATCGTCGGCCGACCGGCTCCGCTGTCCCCAAGGGAACACGACGCGGCGTAACAGCCAACCCAGAGGGCGCGATGGGAAATTCCCAAGGATTTCCGCGAGCCGCTGTTCGATTATGGCGACGGCAGCGGCGCCGATATATTCGACCAAGGGCAGATCGCCGGCTTGCCGACCCTCGTCCTCGAAACGTTTGAGAACGCAGCTTAGAAAATACATCTCGGCGAGAATATCCGCGAAGCGTCCGGAAAGATGCTCGCGGCGTTTGAGCTCGCCCCCGAGTATCAGCAGCGCGATATCCGCGCTGAGCGCGAAGCTCGCGCTGAGACGGCCGATCTCCGCATACCAGCGGCCGGCCGGTCCTGCCTCCGGCGTGGTCACCGAGCGGGCGCGGGTGAGGTTATGCACGAACGCCTGAGCCAGATTCCGCAGCAAGAAACCGAGATGGCCCGCGAGCGCCTCGTCGAAGGCGGCGAGCCCAGCCTGCTCATCGGATCCCAAGGCGGCCTGGATCTCCTTATATAACCAGGGATGGCAGCGAATGGCGCCCTGACCGAACACGATGAGGCTGCGGGTGAGAATGTTCGCGCCCTCGACCGTGATGGAGACCGGCACGCCCTGATACATATTGGCCAGGTAGTTGCTCGGCCCCTCGCAAATGGCCCGGCCGGCGAGGATGTCCATGGCGTCGTTGACGACCCGCCGGTGGCGTTCGGTGGATTGGTATTTCAGGAGAGCTGAAATTACCGCGGGTTCCTGGCCTTGATCCAAAGCCACGGCCGTGATCCGGCGCGCCGACTCGACCGCATAGGCCTCGGCGGCGATATGCGCCAAGCGTTCCTCAATCCCCTCGAAGCGGCCGATCGGCAGCTTGAATTGCTTGCGCACCCGGGCGTAAGCCCCGGCGTAGCGAGCACAATATTTAACCGCGGCGGCGGCAAGCGCCGGCAGAGAGATGGAGCGTCCCACGGCCAAGCGTTGCATCAACATGCGCCAGCCTTGGCCGAGCCGTTCACGGCCGCCGATGACCATGTCCATCGGGATGAACACGTCCTCCCCTGAAGTCGGGCCGTTCTGGAACGCCAGCTTGAGTGGAAAGTGCCGGCGGCCGATGCGGACGCCGGGATGGTTCGTGGGTATCAGCGCCAGCGTGATGCCCACATTGTCCTTGGTTCCAACCAGGTGCTCCGGATCGTAGAGTTGAAACGCAAGACCCAAGACCGTCGCCACGGGCGCCAGCGTGATATAGCGTTTTTCCCAGGTGACGCGAATTCCGAGGACGCTTTGTCCTTGATATTCGCCCTGGCAGACCACACCGCGGTCGGGGATAGCCGAGGCGTCCGAGCCGGCGTAGGGATTGGTCAAGGCGAAGCACGGGATTTCCCGGCCCTCGGCGAGCCGGGGTAAGTAATAGCTTTTCTGGGCCTCGGTGCCGTAATGCATGAGCAGTTCCGCCGGTCCGAGCGAGTTCGGCACCATCACCGTGACTGCCGCGCTGCCGCTGCGCGATGCGACCTTGGCGACCACCGCGGAGTGGGCTTGCGCCGAGAACCCGAGCCCGCCGTAGTCCTTGGGGATGATCATGCCTAGGAAGCGGTGCGCTTTGATAAACTCCCATATCTCGGGCGGCAAATCGTGCAACTCATAGGTGATCCGCCAGTCATCGATCCTGCGGCAAAGCTCGTCGACCGGTCCATCGAGGAAAGCCTGTTCTTCAGGCGTCAAGGAGGGTTTCGGCAACTCTAGCAACCGCTGCCATTCGGGCCGGCCCGAGAACAGCTCGGCGTCCCACCAGACATTTCCGGCCTCGAGCGCCTCGCGCTCCGTCGTGGACATCGCCGGGAGCTTGTGGCGGTACAGGCGCAGCAACGGCGCGCTATAGAGATAACGCCGAACGAGGGGGATGTTCGCCACGGCGACGCATACCCATAACAGCCAGGCTACCGCGGCGAGGAACCCCGGCAGCTGCAAGGAAGCCAGCGCGGCGACCAGCGCCAATCCCGCCGTCCACGCCCACAAGGGCACGGCAAAATACGCGAGGGCGCCAAGACCCCCGATCACGCTTAGAAGGAATAGTAACGTGGTCATCTGCCCCCCAGTTTTTTTAGCCCGGCCCGAACCACCGTGCTAAGATAGCATCAAAATCGATTTGCGGCTCAGCCGATTCTCGTCTCGCGTTGATGCCCAACTGGACCACGTCACGCATAACCTCGCGACCGGCGGGGCCTCTCGGTCTGGGGTACCACGAGGCACAACTCGCCGCCGGACACTTGACTCATTTACATCACATTTCATGACGTAAGTACTCTATGGTATCGGTAATTTGTACCTATGTAGCGAGTCTAGGTAGGCCCCGCTAGCGCCAGCGATTGCACTATCGCATTGATAATCGATGACAATCGCGCCCCACGCCGGTGCTGGCACCGTTGTTGAAGTTATCCAGTTTGTCCAGGGTGATCGGGCGTGGCATCCGTAAGGAGAAAGCAGGCACAGGCAGATAGCTAGATTCAGAACACCTGGCTAGCCGGAAAATTTGTTAATACAGATACAATTGGGTAACGAATATGCGTTTTTCAACGCTTCTTTTAGGCTTGGCCCTCTTGGGCGCGTTTCCAGTGCACGCCGAAGAAATCGGCTGCATCTCGACCACGTTTCGGGTTCTTGGCGCTAACGACAAGGTGTGCGTGGAGGCCTTCGATGACCCGCAGATCCCTGGAGTCTCCTGCCACATCAGCCAGGCCCGTACGGGCGGCATCAAGGGGCCGCTGGGGCTCGCGGAAGACCCTTCGAGATTCGCCATCGCGTGCCGTCAAACCGGTCCCATCGTCCTGTCGGCGGAGTTCGAGGACGAAGATGAGGTGTTTAGCGCGGATACCTCGATCCTGTTCAAGGAAACCCAGGTGCATCGACTCTACGATCAGAAGCGCAATACCCTGGTGTATATAGCCATCAGCACCAAGATCGTCGAAGGTTCTCCGATGAGCTCGATTTCGACCGTGCCCATTATGCGCTGGAACAACGCGGGAGCGCCGCGCGTTTCGAGAACGAATCCATGAATCAACCTTGCTTTGGAGGTCACCATGTCAGTAACCGATTATCCACACCGGGAACTAACGTTTGTGCCTAGGAATTGGCGCACGAACACCAACCAGAACAATAGGACCACACTATGTCTATGACCTTACTACTGATCGGCATCGGCGCGGGGTTGATGTATTTCCTCGATCCGCACTCAGGCGCACCGCGCCGGCTGTGGCTGCGCGAAAAATGGGCGAGGACCACCAAGAAGGAACAGGCCTCCTTGGCTGGGGCGGAGGCGAGTAGTGATCGTGTCGCTGGAGCAGGGGCCGATGATATCTCATTCGCGGCTCCGAACGATGTAGCGACCGATGACGAGCTGGCAAGGCGGGTACGGTTAGCGCTGGAACGAGCCCTCCCCCAGCCGCCCGCGGTTGAGGTGATTGCCCATCACGGGCTGGTGATACTGAACGGGCAGGTGTCGGCGGAGGAGCAAGACACAGTGCTCGCGTGTGTCCGCGCGGTACCCGGGGTGAAAGAAGTGGAGAACCGCATCGAAGTGCGTACCGCCGCAGGTAACGCCTAAGCTCTTATCAATCGATAACACACTGCACGGGACACGGCCCTTGAAGATCTTCGACTGTCCGGTTTGCGATCAACTGACGTCCTTCGAAAACGTCCAGTGCGTGCGCTGCGGCCCTGCCCTCGGCTATCTCCCCGAGATAGGGTGCTGAGCGCTCTCGAGACGGTGGGTGATGGCGAGTGGCGGGCGCTCGCGCCCGAGGCCGGTAGCGGGAAATCCCGGAATGCCGGGGTTGCTTAGCTCTGCTATGGCTAGGCCCTTCGCGATCATCATCAATGACTCCGCGGGATCGGACACGACGGCCGAGGCGCGAGCGCGCATCGCGGAAGCGTTCCACAATCTAGGCGCCGAGGCGCATTTCTTGATTGCGAGCAGCGGGGAGGATATTGTGGATCTGGCACGCCGTGCGGCCGCCGAGGATGCCGGCGCAGTGGTCGCCGGAGGCGGGGATGGGACGATCAACGCCGTGGCGTCCGTCCTTATCGAGACCGATCGCACGCTCGGGGTGCTGCCGCTCGGGACGCTCAATCACTTCGCCAAGGATCTCAATATTCCGCTCGCCCTGGATGACTCCGTGCGCACGATCCTTGGGGGAACGGTGGCGCAAGTGGATGTCGGGGAGGTCAACGGCCGGTTCTTTCTCAACAATTCGGGTCTCGGACTCTATCCGATGGTAGTACGCCATCGCGAGAAGCTGCAACATCGCCTGGGGCACGGCAAGTGGCCGGCGTTCCTATGGGCGGCGCTCTCCGTGCTGCGCCGCTACCCCTTCCTCGCGGTGCGCGTGAACGCAGACGATCACGAATCGGTGCGGCGCACTCCGTTCATCTTCATCGGCAACAACGAATACGAGATCGCGGGTTTCGAGATCGGCACCCGCAAACGCCTCGATGCAGGACGGCTATGTCTCTACATGGCACGCCGTACCGGGCGCCTTGGGATCCTGCGCTTCGCCCTGCGCGCCTTCGCCGGCAAGTTGCAAAATGAGAAGGATTTCGATGCGCTCCGTACCGAAGAGGTCTACATCGAGACGAAGCGCACGCGCGTGCACGTCGCGATCGACGGTGAGGTCGCCGTGATGCCCACCCCACTCCATTACCGGGTTCGCCCCGGAGCGCTGCGGGTGCTCGTGCCCGCGGCGGAAACGGCGGAGCCGTGAACGCTGCTGGACGGATCGCGGTTACTTCCGATCGCAGCCTAGAGTAATTGTTTTCATTTCTTTGTCGCGTGCGCACCGTCGTCCATCTCTCCGATCTGCATTTCGGGAAAATCGATGAGGCGATCCTCGCCTCGCTAATCGCCTTTATCCACGGGATCAGGCCGAACCTTGTGGCCGTCTCGGGCGATTTGACCCAGCGCGCGCGCAGCTCGCAGTTCGAACAGGCGCGGGCATTTCTGGAAACGATCCGGGCGCCGCGGATTGTCGTGCCGGGTAACCACGACGTGCCGATGCGCAATCCCTTCGCGCGCTTTTTTCGCCCGCTCGCCAAGTATCGCCGCTACATCACGGAGGACCTCGCGCCGTTTTATCGTGACGAGGAGATCATGGTGCTCGGCATTAACACCGCGCGGTCACTGACGATCAAGGGCGGGCGCATCAACGAAACGCAGATCGCAAGTCTCCGCGAACGGCTAGGCGATGGGGGAGAGGATATGATCAGGATTTTGGTCACGCACCATCCTTTTCACGTGCCCGAAGGCGGAGACGAGGATGATCTGGTTCGCTGTCCGCCACAGGCGCTGGCCAAGCTCGGCCAATGCCGGCTCGACATCCTGCTGGCCGGCCATCTGCATCGCAGCCATACCGGGCCGCTCGCCGAGCGTTTTAGGATCGCCGGCTACAGCGCGCTGGCGGTCAGCGCGGGCACCGCGATCTCGACGCGCGTGCGCGGGGAGTCCAATTCCTTCAATGTGCTGCGCATCGAGCGCCCGCACATCGATATCAGCCGCCACTCCTGGGATCCCGATTGCACGGCGTTTGTCGCGGCGAGCTCTGAACGCTTCACGCGCACGCCGGCCGGCTGGGCGCGGGCACGCCGCGCAGCAGATTCACCGAGAGATGCATAGTGTCTTAAACTTGGATACCGCCATCCTGGCGTTCGCTGCGGCTCATCGCTCCGAGATCCTCGATCAGTTGTTTCGTGGAATGACCTGGCTCGGCTCACTCTACGTTCTCATCCCGGCTGCACTCGCGTTGGTCAGCCTGTTGGCCCATCGCCAGAATCGATTCGAGGCATGGCTTCTGGGGATGGGCCTCTGCGGTACCGCGCTCATGGCCTACACCATTAAGCGGATTCTAGCGCGGCCTCGGCCCGCGCTTTACCCGCTCTTGATCGAGCTACCCGTCTCGGATTCGTTCCCGAGCGCGCATGCCGCTCAGGCGACTGCGTTTTTCCTGTGCCTAGTGCTTATCGTGCGCCGCCAAGCCCCCGAGTGGGCAGGGTGGGTCGCCTGCGCGGCACTGGTTGTGGTGGCCTGCGTGGCCGCCTCTCGGATCTACCTGCAGGTGCACTTTCCATCGGATACGCTGGGCGGGATGGTTTTAGGGGTGTTGTGGGTGACTGTGCTTTATAAGCTCATGCTTCGGAGGGAGCGGCAAGCGTCTCTTCTTAGATAGACAAAGTTCGTTCTCCCCCTGACAAGCCCGATCTGTCCATCGCCTATTCCCAACTCTGCCAGGATCGTCAGAGACTCCTCATCCCTTCGGTATTGTCGACCAGCAATGTTCCCGCCAGCGAAGACTGTGAAAAATAGAGAGTTCTTCGGGATCCTAATGCCAACAAGGAAATCGAGTGTCTCCCTAAACACACCCCTCTTATCCAGGTTGGGTCGAGGTGCGCCGACTCCGAACGCGGCCATGTGGAACAGAGACAGATGTATTCCGTCTCTGACCGCTGAGATGTCGTTGTGACGAAGGCAAGTCTCCACTACTTGAAAGTGCTCTGGATGGTCAAGCCATGCTCTTTATCGAGCTGCCCGCATTCGCCCGGCAAGACCTGTTCGACGACGACGGTCTGCGTGCGGTGCAATCACGGCTGTTGGGAGACCCGGAGGCCGGCGATCTCATTCCCGGCGGACGCGGTCTGCGTAAGTTACGCGCAGCGCTGCCAGGGCGCGGTAAGCGGGGTGGGGCACGGGTGATTTACTACTGGCGAGCCTCGCACGACTGGTGTTACCTGGTCTTTGCCTACGCGAAGTCCGGGCGGGAAGACCTGACCCCGGCGCAGGTCCGCGCGCTGGCCGCACTCATGCGAGAGGTACTGAACGATGGATAAGAAGCTGTTTCAAGGTCTGCTTGAAGGCGTCCGTCAGATGGGCGCGCACATGCGCGGTGAGAATGTGCCGGGCGCACGGGTGACGGCGCTCGAGGATATCCAACCACGGCAGATCCGGGAGGCGGCGGGCCTGTCGCAAGCAGAGTTCGCGCGGCTGATCGGCGTGTCGGTGAAGACGCTCCAGAACTGGGAACAGAAACGCACCCGGCCCACCGGCCCGGCCCGAGCCCTGCTCAAGATCGTCGCCGCCGATCCGAAGGCCGCTATTCAGGCGCTGCATGCTTCTGGCTAGCGAACGTAGCGTGCTGTGCGCACGCGGAAGGGCCGGGGATGCTTCCGAGCGGCTGCACCGGATTGATGATCCGCGTGCGCACCGCAAACAGCGCGGTGCACACCCTACGACTGACTGCGATTGCTCGCCTCATCCTTGAGGCTCGCCCCTTCGGGGCTAATGCGCCGTTTCGCTCCCGGCGAAACGGTCCTGCGCGCCGTGCGCCTCGCGGGCGGACGCGCTCGCTACGATTTCTTCACAAGCCCAGCGCCTAAGCGCTTACAGGGCTATTAGGCTTGGGGCGCTGACCTTCACCAGCCCGCTGGCGTGCCGGCGGACAAATTCCAGGAGACCTTCCTTGGTCAGTCCCGCGTCCGCCAACATCTCCTCTCTCGTACCGTGCTGGATCAGCCGGTCGGGCAAGCCGTAATGCACGATGGGCGTATGCTGGCCATGGTTTGCAAGCACCTCGGCCACCCCGGCGCCGGCGCCCCCGGCGACCACGTTTTCTTCGACCGTCACCAGCAACTCGTGGGTTTCGGCCAGTTGCGACAGCAACTCCCCATCGAGGGGTTTTACGAAACGCATATTGACGACCGTGGCCTTGAGATCTTCGCCCACTTCGAGCGCCGGTGCGACCATCGTTCCGAACGCTAACAGCGCGATGCGCTTACCCGAACGCTTGATCTCGGCCTTGCCGACGGGTAACACCGTCATGGCCTCTTCGACACGCATCCCCGGTCCCTCCCCGCGCGGATAGCGGACAGCCGCCGGCCCATCGAGCAGGAATCCGGTATAGAGCATCTGCCGGCATTCATTCTCATCGGAAGGCGCCATAACCACCATCTCGGGCAAGCAGCGGAGGAAGGTCAGATCATAGCTGCCGTTATGGGTGGGGCCGTCCGCGCCCACGAGCCCCGCGCGGTCGATGGCAAAAAGCACCGCTAGCTTTTGATTGACGACATCATGGATGACTTGGTCATAGCCCCGCTGCAGAAAAGTCGAATAGATCGCAACGACCGGTTTCAAGCCCTCGCAGGCCATCCCGGCCGCCACGGTGACACTGTGTTGCTCGGCGATCCCGACGTCACAATACTGGTCCGGGAATTCCTTTTGGAATCGCACCAGGCCCGAGCCCTCGCGCATCGCCGGGGTGATGGCGACCAGCCGTGGGTCGCGCGCCGCCATGTCGCAGATCCAGTCGCCAAAGATCTTAGTATAGGTGGGTTTACTCGGGGCCTTCGAGGAGACAATACCCTGCACCGGATCGAAGGGCGTGACGCCGTGGTATTTGACGGGATCCGCCTCGGCCGGCGCATAACCCTTGCCTTTCTTCGTTATGACATGCAAGAGCTGGGGACCGTGCAATTGACGCAGGTTGCGAATCGTCGTCAGCAAGGCCGAGAGATCATGCCCATCGACCGGACCGATGTAATTAAACCCCAGCTCCTCGAACAGGGTGCCCGGTATGATCAATCCCTTGACGTGCTCCTCGGCGCGGCGCGCGAGTTCCCATACCGGCGGCATGTTCGACAGCACCTTCCTGCTCCCTTCCTTGACGGTGGCATAGAGGCGTCCCGACAAGACTTGAGCGATGCGGTTCGACAACGCCCCGACATTCGGAGAGATAGACATGTCATTGTCATTCAGCACCACCAGCAGATCGATACCGAGATCCCCCGCATGGTTCATAGCCTCGAACGCGAGCCCGCCGGTCATACCGCCGTCCCCGATGACGGCGACGGCTTTGCGGCCAGACTCTTGGCGTTTCGCGGCGATCGCCATTCCGAGCGCCGCACTGATGGAGGTGCTGGAATGGCCGACGCCGAAGGTGTCGTAGAGACTTTCGTCGCGCTTGGGAAACGGCGCGAGACCTCCCCAGTGCCGGATCGTGTTCATGCGCTCGCGCCGGCCGGTGAGGATCTTATGCGGATACGCTTGATGGCCGACATCCCACACGATGCGGTCTTCCGGGGTGTTGAATATGTAGTGCAGCGCGATCGTGAGCTCAACGGTACCAAGACCCGCCGCGAAATGTCCGCCGCTCTTGCTCACGGAGTCAAGAACAAACGCACGCAGCTCGGCGGCCAGCGGCGCGAGCTCGGACTCTGGTAGCCGGCGCAGGTCCATGGGCGTATCGATCGTGCGCAACAGCGCGTAGCGAGTAACCATCGTCAAGCCTCGATTTAGGGAATATCACATTATGGGATATAGCTATCCGCGCTGGCAAGAATTCGTTGTAATTTTGCTGTACATTGCGCGCCCCCTATAGTATGTTAATGGCATATATACAACAAAAGCGCAATTCAATTCATTGTTCGTTGAACGAAAAAGCCACAACGCACTGGGGGGTTACGAATGGGAGTCCCATTAATCCAGCAATTCCGTGTCGCGCGATATATTCTGGAACAGAAAATTCGTGGGCGCAAAAAGTATCCGTTGGTGCTCATGCTTGAACCTCTGTTTCGTTGCAACCTCGCCTGCGCGGGCTGCGGCAAGATCGATTATCCCGAGGAAATCCTGAACAAAAGGCTTAGCGTCGAGGAATGCCTGGGCGCCATCGACGAATGTGGCGCACCGATCGTATCGGTTGCCGGGGGCGAGCCGCTGATTCACAAAGAGATGCCCGAGATCGTGGCGGGACTCATCCAACGCAAGAAATTCGTGTATCTATGCACCAATGCGCTCCTGCTCGATCGGCGCATGGCGGATTACGCACCCTCGCCCTATCTGACCTTCTCGATTCACCTCGATGGTAACAAGGACCGGCATGATGCCTCGGTATGCCGCGACGGGGTATACGATAGGTGCGTGGAACTCATCCGCAAGGCGCGCGCGGAAGGATTCCGCGTGACCGTCAATTGCACGCTGTTCCAAGGAGAAACGGCGCCGGAAGTTGCGGAGTTCCTAGATGTTGCGACCGATCTGGGCGTGGAAGGCGTGACGATTTCGCCTGGCTACAGCTATGAGCGGGCGCCACGGCAGGATGTTTTCCTCAAGCGTAAGGAGGTCAAACAATTGTTCCGTGACGTATTCAAACGCGGTAAGAATCGGAAATGGCGCTTCAATCATTCGCCGATGTACCTTGACTTCCTGGCCGGAAACCAGAGCTATGAATGCACGCCGTGGGGCAATCCGACGCGCAACGTGTTCGGATGGCAAAAGCCCTGTTACCTCCTCGTAGGGGAAGGCTACGCGCCTACCTACCAGGCGTTAATAGAAGAAACCGAGTGGGAGCGCTACGGGACGGGACGTAATCCTAAATGTGACGATTGCATGGTTCACTGCGGTTACGAAGCCACGGCGGTCAACGATGCCTTTGCCCACCCGCTAAAAGCACTCCGGCTTATGCTGCACGGACCATCGACCACGGGACCCATGGCCCCGGAGCCGCCAATCCTCTACGAACAACATGCGCCACTAAAACCCCGCTTCGTCGCGACCGTGGAAATTACCGGCGCGCATAGACGAAAACGAGTGGCCTAGCGAGTCTATGTCCGGCGCGGCAATCGCTCAATGCGATGGGTTTTCTTCCTCGTCCCAAACTACCTTATCTGGATCGGGATCCTGTTGGCGCCGTGGCGTCCCTGGCGCACGGATGAATCGCTGGATGCCTCCGCGAGCGCCGGCGTCGACCTCGGCGATGTAACCGTTCTTATCCCGGCCCGCAATGAAGCCGCGGTAATTCAACAAACGCTAAACGCGTTGGCGCGGCAGGGACGGGGTTTCCGCGTTGTCCTGATTGACGATCAATCCACTGACGACACGGTCGCCAAGGCGCTAGCGGCCGACATCGAGGGCTTTAGAATCCTGCGCGGAGAGCCGCTTCCCCGCGGATGGTCGGGAAAGCTATGGGCGCTCGAGCAAGGGCGGGCTAGTGTGCGTTCGGCATTGACCTTACTATTGGACGCCGATGTCGCTCTGCGCAGAGGGATCCTGGCGGTGTTGCGCGCCAAATTGAAAAACGAAGGGAATCATCTCGTGTCCTTGATGGTGGAGCTACGGATGGAGGGGTGGTGGGAGAAACTGCTAATGCCGGCGTTCGTGTTTTTCTTCAAGCTGCTATACCCGTTTCAACTTTCTAACCTGCCCTCCATCCGGTATGTGGCCGCCGCCGCGGGCGGATGCATTTTGGTGGAAACGCGCGTGCTCGAGGCCATAGGAGGGTTTGCTGCGATTAAAGCGGAGCTTATCGACGATTGTGCTCTCGCGAAGGCGGTAAAGGCCAAAGGTTTTAAAACCTGGCTCGGCTTAACGCGCTCCGCGTCGAGCCTGCGGGCATATACGAGCTTAGCGAGCATTTGGAAGATGGTTGCCAGGACGGCCTATACCCAACTGCGTTATTCACTCATTCTATTAGTGCTATGCACGGGGATGATGTTGTTAGCGTTCTGCGTGCCCGTGGCGGGTCTTCTGGCCGCCAGCGGATGGGATAGGGTTTTTTCTCTCGTCCCCATCATTCTGGCCATGGCGAGTTACCAGCCCACGTTGAAATATTACCGGCAATCGAGGGCTTGGGCGCTGACTTTACCGATCATTGGGCTATTATATGTCGCGATGACATGGTCCTCGGCCATTCGCTATTGGTCGGGAGAACGGTCCCAATGGAAGGGGCGCTACTACAAAGCCTAGTCCGCGGATCTTAAGGATTCGATGACATGAAGGGGAATTTCACTACCATAGTTCAAAACGTCGTACGCGCCTTCGCCCTATATCTCGGATTGACGCTTAGCGTTGCCGCCGCACCGGTTCCCGGCGAGGCTGTCGCCGTCGTCGACAGACTGCACGCGGCGTTACTGGAAGTAATGCAGAATGCCGGAACGCTCGGCTATCCCGGGCGTTACCAGAAATTAGATCCTTTAGTTCGCGAGAGCTTCGACTTCGGGACCATCGCTCCGATCGTCGTTGGACGGTTCTGGAAGGAACTAAGCGACGCGCAACGGCAGTCGTTTATCGATACCTTTACGAAGTTGAGCACGGCGACTTATGCGGCCCGCTTCGATGGCTTCGATAACGAGCAGTTTCGGCATGTTGCGGGCGAAGAGCTCAAGAAAGGCCGGATCCTGGTCAAGACCGAAATCGTCAAGTCGGACGGGGAGGCGGTTCGTCTGGACTACGTATTACAAACCAAGAGTGATGAGTGGTTGATCGTAAATGTCATCGCCGATGGCGTCAGCGACCTATCGCTGAAGCGAGCGGATTATACGTCGGTGCTGAAAACCAAGGGGTTTGACGATCTGATTACAGATTTGAACGATAAAATCTCTAAGTATGGGGCTGGGGAGGAGTAATACCTCCTGCGTTCAGAGCTTGTGAAAAAATCGTCAGCGAGCGAAGGCAGGTCGCGTTGCATCCTCGGCGCGCCAAACAGGGCCATTCCCTGGCCCTGGCTTTCCGCCGGAGCGCAGGAACCGGAGTGTATTGAAATACATAAGGATTCCGAGCACCGCCGGAACGCGAGATGCCGAGATTTATTCACAAGCTCTCAGGGTCATAACCATTAGGCGAAGCGGTCGAGGTGAGTATGAATAACAAGAAATGCAAGCTGCTGGTATTGGCGCTGGGTGTTTTCACATCTGGTTGCGCAAGCACGCCGACACTTGATAACGGAAACAATGATCCCGGGGAAGGCGTGAATCGTGTCGTGTACGACATCAACGATGGCATAGATCGGTATTTAATTAAGCCGGTAGCCCAAAAATACGCCGATTACACCCCCGAGCCCGTCCGTGAAGGGATCACCAACTTCTTTGATAATTTGACCTACCTGAACGTCGTATTTAATTCGTTCTTACAAGGAAAGGTCAATCAAGGCGCCTCCGATTTCGGGCGTTTCGTTTTGAACAGCACCATGGGGTTCGGGGGTTTTTTCGATCCTGCCACCGCCTGGGGCGTCCCGAAGCACGACGAAGACTTCGGCCAAACCCTGGGGGTGTGGGGCATGGATGAAGTGGCTTATATCGTCCTGCCGCTGCTGGGTCCGAATTCGGTACGTGACACACCGGGCCTAGCGACTAGCACGCTGCTCAACCCGCTCTTCTATGTATCGAGCATCGTGATTGGACCGATCGGCGCACTGGGGATCATCAACACGCGCGCGAATCTTCTCGAAGCGACGCGCGTTCGAGACGAGGCCGCGCTTGATGCCTATACCTTCACGCGCGAGGCCTACCGCCAAAGGCGTATCAATGCTATCTATGATGGGGACCCTCCGGTCGAAAACCTGGACGAGTTTATCGAGAGTGAGGGCACCGAAGAAGGCGTTCTGATAATCGAATAACCGCCGTGGGGAGTTGCTGGGTGGGCCGCGCCATGCGGCTAAGCCGCCGGGGCCGCGCCGGGATCCAAAAGCTCAATCCAATGCTTTACCGGGACTCGCGCTTTTTGCTTGAGGTGCTGGTAACAGCCGATATTCGCGGTCGCGATTAGCGCCGGGCGCTGTGCTTCCAGGTGCTTCACTTTTTCCGCCAGAAGCCGGCGCGATAATGGCCCTTGCAGAATCGAATAGGCCCCCGCGGAGCCGCAGCACAGATGCGGGTCTTGCACCGGGACCAAGTTGAACCCAAGCGCCTGCAACAGTGTCTCCGTCACTCCGGCGAGCTTGAGCGCATGCTGCAAGGTGCAGGGCGAATGAAACGCGATTGGGTCTCGAACATCCGTTGCAGGCCGGATCGCTGCGCAATCCTCTTGCATCAGCACTTGGCACGGATCGCGGGCCAGCGCGGATACACGCGCGGCCTTGGCGGCATAGTGCGGATCACCCCGCAGCAAGTCACCGTAATCCCGAACCATCGCCCCGCATCCACTCGCGGTGATGACCAAGGCTTCCGCGCCACGTGCTACGACCGGCCACCAGCGATCGATATTACGGCGCATGAAACCGCTCGCCTCATCGACGGCCGAAAGGTGATAACTCAAGGCGCCGCAACAGCCGCGCGCGGGTACCAGCGTGATGCCCAAGCGATCGAATACGCGGGCTGCGGCGGTGTCGATCGCCGGCGCCAATACCGGTTGCACGCAGCCCTCCAACAGCAGCATCGTGCGCGGATGCCGCGGCTGCGGCCAGCCGTGCGCAACGGCAGGAGGCGCCAAAGGCAGATTGTCGCGGTAGTTCCGTGGCAACAGCGGGCGAATAATGCGCGCTAGCCGCGTGAGGTGCCGCACACGCCGGGGATAAGGCAGGGTCATCCGTAGCGCCCGCCGGACCCAGCGGTCGAGCAGAGGACGTGCGATGCGTTGTTCCAGTTCTTGCCGGCCGATCTCGAACAAACGGCTGTACTCGACGCCCGAAGGGCAGGCCGTCTCGCAGGCGCGGCAGAGCAAACAGCGATCGAGGTGTTCCCGGATCGTCGGCTGGGCCGCACCCGTTTCAAGCATCCCTTTAATGAGATAGATGCGGCCGCGGGGACTGTCACGCTCATCGCCGAGCAGCCGGTAGGTGGGACAACTCGCGGTGCACAATCCGCAGTGTACGCATTTTCGCAAGATCGCATCCGCCTCTTTACCTTGCGGTGTGATCCGGAACGACGGGGGCAGAGAGGTTTGCATCGGCGAGGTAAGTTATAGTTCCGGGAGTAATCGGCCTGGATTGAGAATGCCGTTCGGATCGAAGGCTTTCTTGACTCGCCGATAGACGTTTAATAAGGCCGGAGGCGGCCTGGGAAAGGGCTCCCCTTTCTGATCTCCGCCACGAAATAAAACCGCATGTCCCCCGCAACCGAGGGCGGCGTGTTTAATGATCTTTGGATCAGCCTCGCTCTTTAACCAGCGGTGCGCGCCGCCCCAATCGAGAAACCACTCCCCTGCAAGCGCCAAAGGAGCCGCCGCCGGAGGTGCCGATACGCGCCACACGGGCCGCTCATCGAGAAAGTACGGCAAGCGTTGCTCGCGCAGATCCTCCCAGAATCGGCTGTCGGCCTCGTGGCCCCCAATCTCCCCGCAGGCGCTGGCCACCGAGGCCGCGCTGCCCGTCAGGCGCGCATATACCGCCACACCGTCATAAGCCGCGGCGGAGAGCGGCAACGGCTTACGCGCCCACGCGTTCATCAGCTCGATGGCGCGTGCGGGCTCGACCTCCTGGCGTAAGGTGATCTCGGCCCGAGGCCGTGGTAGCACCTTGAGCGATGCCTCCACGACGATCCCGAGCGTCCCGAGCGCCCCGACCATCAGGCGCGAGAGATCGAAGCCCGCCACATTTTTCATCACCTGGCCGCCGAAGCGCAGGAGAGAGCCCGCGGCGGCGATACAACGGATCCCAAGGACACTGTCGCGCACGCCCCCCGCGTAAGGCCGGCGCGGTCCCGCCAACCCCGTCCCGATCATCCCGCCGATCGTGGCGTCGTCCCCAAGATGCGGAGGCTCACAAGCGAGCATCTGACCTTCGCTCGCGAGCAATGTTTCGAGATCACCGATTCTTGTGCCGGCGCGTACCGTCACCACCAGCTCGGTCGGTTCGTAGGCTATCACCCCGGAAAAGTTTCGCAATGACAAAGGCGCCCCCGCCACCCGGCGCCCGTAAAACGCTTTGGAATCACTGCCGAAGATGCGTAAGGGCTCGCGGCGCCGGTTGGCTGCCTTCACCGCGGCAGCGATCTCATCGAGGGTGTCGGGCGCCAACATCAATCTCCGGCGCGTCCCGCCGGCGCGAATCCGCGCCGCAGCGTGTTTTCGGTCACGGTTCGGGGGATCATGAACTGGAGCAAATAATCCGGGCCGCCGGCCTTGCTGCCCACCCCGCTCATCTTGAATCCGCCGAAGGGTTGGCGCTCCACCCACGCGCCCGTGATCTTGCGGTTGATATACAGGTTGCCGACTTGCAGCTCGCGGCTTGCTTGCAGGACATGAGATGGACTGCGTGAATAGATGCCTCCGGTTAACGCGTAGGGCGTCTGATTCGCCACGCGAATCGCCGTATCGAGATCGGCGACTCGCATCACCGCGAGGACCGGCCCGAAGATCTCCGTCTGCGCGAGGTAGGAATCAGGCGCAACGCCGGTGAAGATCGCGGGCCCCACGAAGTAGCCGCCGCCCAAATCCGGACACGGCATCGCCAAGGCGAGCTCTGCCCCGCCCGCCCGGCCCCGTTCGATCGCCTCGATCACTCGCGCCTTGGCGCCGGCATCGATGAGGGGGCCCATGAACACCGCGGGCGTCTCGGGCATCCCGATGCGCACACTGCGCGTCGCCGCCAGCAGCCGTTCGAGAAAGCGATCATAGGCCTGCCGGAGGACGATGACCCTGGAACAGGCGCTGCATTTCTGTCCTTGATACCCGAAGGCCGACTGCACCACCCCGGTCACGGCTTCATCGAGATCGGCGTCGTTGTCGATAATGATCGCGTTCTTGCCCCCCATTTCCGCGATGACCTGCTTGACATGAGACTGTCCCGGCCCGAAATCCGCGGCCAGCCGGAGGATGCGGCGGCCGACCTCCTCCGATCCCGTAAACGCAACGAAGGCGACCTGCGGGTGGCGCACTAGATATTCGCCGAGCGTGCCGCCCGCGCCCGGCAAGTATTGCACCACTGCTGGTGGTACGCCGGCTTCTTGCAGCAGCCGCACAAAACGCGCGGCGATCACCGGTGTCTGCGAGGAGGGCTTCAACACCACCGTGTTTCCGGCCGCGATCGCGGCCGACAACATGCCTGTAAGGATGGCCAGAGGAAAGTTCCAGGGAGAAATGATCGCGCCCACCCCGCGCGGAGCATACCGATAGACATTTTCTTCACCGGGGACGTCGTGACACCGTGGCTGCTCCCAGCGCAGCGCCTCGCGAGCGTAGTACTCGAGGTAATCGATCGCCTCGGCGACATTGGCATCGGCCTCGACCCAGGTCTTGCCGGCCTCCAAAATCTCGAGCGCCGCGAACTCATCTCGCTGCCGGCGCAGCGCTTTGGCCGCACATAGCAACAGATGCGCCCGCTCGCCCGCCGCTCGCCGCGACCAGTCAGCGAAGGCCCGCAAGGCCCCGGAAACAGCGCGATCCGCATGCCCCGTCCCGGCCCGGGCCACGCGTCCGATCACTTCATCGGGGCGCGCTGGATTCACCGACAGCAGTTGGTCTTTCGTCCCCACCGCTTTGCCATCGATTTGGAGCGGATAGTCGCCGCCGAGGGCGGTGCGCGCCGCTGATAAGGCGCCCTGAAACGCGCTCCGCTCGGAGGGATCGGTAAAACGATGCGGCGGCTCGTTGCGGAAACGCGGGAGCGTCCGCGCGCCCGCCGCCTCCGCGCCGCCTTGTCCAACACGGGCCCCGGCGGCCACCCGCGGCGCGGTTTCGGCTGCTGGATCATCGCCATGCGGAGAGGCGAGCAGTTGCCCCGCCGCCAGCGTGCGCGCTTGGTTCATGCGCTGAAACGATTGACTGGAGGAATTCTCGAGCAGCCGGCGCACGAGGTACGCCATGCCCGGCAGCAATTCGCCGAAGGGAACATACATCCGCAGCCTATAGCCCATCTCCGCGAGCACATCCTCGAGCCCGCTCGCCATGCCGTGGAGCATTTGGAATTCAAATTGATCTCGTGTGATCCCATGCTCTTCGGCGAGGACCATCGCGAAAGCTACGCTGCGCAGGTTATGGGTCGCAACCGCCGCCTCAATCCTGGGATGGTGTTCGAACAAGAGCCGCACACAACGCTCGTAACAAGCGTCGGTTTGCCATTTCTTGGTCCAGACCGGCAGCGGCCATCCGTGCTGCTCGGCGATGACCGTTTCATAATCCCAGTACGCGCCCCGGACCAAACGCACGGTGATCGGCGTGCCGCGGCGGGCTGCCCAGGCGCTAAGATCATTGATATCGGCCTCGGTCTCGCGAAGGTAGGCTTGTAATGCGATCCCGGCATCCGGCCACTCTCGGAGCTCCGGTTCCATCAGCAGTTGCTTGAAACAGGAGAGCACGGTTTCCTTGAGGTGAAACTGCTCCATGTCCACGCACACGAAGCTACCGCCGCGCCTGGCCGCGAGGAGAATCGGCTTCAAGCGCGCCGCGATCCGCGCCGCGCCGGCTTCGGGCGCCACCGCGGAGAGCTGAGGATCGAGTGACGATAATTTGATCGAGGCATTCAGCCGGGGCAGCCGCCGTCCCTGGCCCTGATCGAGCACCGGGTGCGGTGGCCACGCCGCGGCTTTTTGCGGGATGCGTGCGAAGAAATCCAAATACCGCCGTTGATAGTCCTCGGCCTCGGCGTCGCTGACCACCGCTTCGCCCACGAGATCAATACTGGAGCCGATGCCCCGCTTGCGCAGCGCTTCAGCCGTGCTTACGGCTTCCTCCACGCTAGCGCCCCCGAGAAAGCGCCGCGCGAGTCCGGACATAGCCTTGCGCACGGCGCCGCCGATGATCGCATTGGCGAAGTCCCCGCGCACATGGCGCACGCCGAAGCGCAGCAACCCGGTCAGCGGAAAATCGCCGTGCCCGAAGTATTCGTGCAGGTGTTCGGTCAGCTCGCGGTCATTGTCCAAGGCCGGCAGCACATCGACGAAGCGCAGGGCTTGCACGCGGAACGCCTCGCTGGTCATTACCTGGTTTAAGAACCGGTCCAACCACAGATCAACGGAGCGCGCCGCCTGCCGCCGCTGCTCGAAGGCCGCGATCAAGCGTCTGCCCGTTTCCTGGACTCGGTGCTCGAGATGGTCGTCTAGACTCGCTGGAATCGCCATGGGCGCCCTTTCCCGTCCCCGCTCGCCATCCTCTAGCACGGGCGGGTAAAAAGCAAGGCGCCTCTCGCCGCGGTAGTGTCTCAGTTTGAATTTCGGCTATGACCATAACCCGACCATCAAGCCCACCCAACTCCGGCTCGTCGGCGCAGGGCGAAGCGGTCGTTCCGGAACGACCGCAGGCCGATGGAAGCTCGTTCCGTGGCGCCAAAGACCTTCTTGTAAAAATCAATGGCAGCCGGAGCGCCTTTGACTCGCAGGTAGGGGAATACCTCGTGGATTCGGTTTTGATTTGACTCATTGCGGAAGCTCCTTTTGACTTCTAACTCAATAATGTATATCCAGTCACCCGAGTTGGGCAGCGCCCGCCGCACGCCTTTGACGTCCGTCGAGAATCAGGGTGCAATGCACGCCCTGCGGACTACCGCTTTCGCGTGTACGTGATCTCCATCATCTTCATTTCCTTGCCGCCGCGGTGAGCCCCATACATGTCAAACGTCTGGGTATTGCTGTCCACAATCTTCCAGACGGCGCGATGCGTCATGTGCCCTCCGCCTGGTTCAGCATGCTGCCCTTTCAGTGTGATGGTCTTGCCGTCCGCGCTCGCCGTGCCTTCCATCATGAAGATCCCTGTGCCCATGGTATCGATCCACGTCGAAACATATCGCTTGCGGAGGTTGTCGTAGGCGCTGATCCCAACCCCGGAGTAGGGTTGTCCCATCATGTCGCCGGTGAATTCCTACTGGAGAAAGCGCCCGTCCAGCAACATCTTCATTTCCGCGGAGCCGGTTGATTCCGTTGGAGGCTTGCCGGGTTCCATCCACTCCTTGGTTTTTGTCGTCCAGCTACCGGCCAGACTTGCAAACAACTTGTGCGGCTCGCCAGGCTGGGCCAGCTTCGCATAGACCTCCATCATCGCCTGCGGGTCCATCGGTTTCTCCGTCTTCTTGTCCTTGGCGATGGCAACGGATGCCATCAGCACAACACAGAAACCGGTGAGAGCGAGTTTTATGTGACGCATAGGTTCCTCCTTATAGGATGTGGTGAGTAAAACGTTCTCGAGTCATGGTTGAAACGTAATCGAATGATTTGCCTTCTTGGCAATGCGAAAGAAGACCCCAGTTTTTCGGAACGGGTATCACAAGCCCATCGACGTGGAGCGCATTCGAATCCTCCTTGTTATCGTTCAGCCAGGGCCTTCAGCTCGGCCGGACCCTGCTCGAATTTTCCGCCGATCGTCTTGTCCATGTTGCACACGAGTCCCACCAACTTTGAGGTATAAAAGGGCTCGGGCCGAAAATCGCCTGCGTGACCCGCGAGCGTGAACTCCACGGTGTAACGGGGTCTAGTGCGACACCGCTATCAAACATCCACGATCACTTCGAAACCTCCGTATATCATCCGTTTGCCATCAAAAGGCATCGGATTAGTATCAGGCTGCAGCCGCGGGTCGGCCATCACTTTTTTCATACCCGCATCTCTCACCTGACGAGAAGGCCAGACAATCCAGGAAAAGACGACGGTCTCATCATCCTTGCGCTTGACCGCCATCGGAAAAGACGTCAACTTGCCCTCGGGGACATCGTCTCCCCAACACTCGACCAGCTTCAGCGCGCCGTACTCCTTGAAAACAACGGCAGCGTCTTCAGCATGCTTCTTGTAAACGTCTCGGTTGGCCGTAGGCACGGCGGCCACAAATCCATCGATGTAGGTCATAAACAATCTCCTTTCACGTTATACCGATAGGGTTCGGCTCTGTAGATTAGGCTGGTTCATCAATTAGTCGTTCGGAGCATCTCTAAATCGACATTCGCCGATAACTAAACTCCACCGCGGGTGCTTCCGTCCTTAATCTAAGAAGCGCGGCTTCTTCCCGAGCTGTGGCGCGCGGCGCATGGCAGAGAAAGCCAGGCACAGGGGATCGTACGAGCGCCAGCCGAAGGCTGACCGGGCCCGAAGGGAAAATTCTTCCCGCTGGTCTCTCAGACTCGTTGTCGCGGAGACCCTCTGGGAGCTTCATTTGGTCTCGTCCATCGGGGGCAGATGGCGCGGCAGGTCCATGACGTCATGGAGCAGCCGCAGGACCTCGATCACCTCACGTCCCTGATCGTGGCCGATCCGGAACATCACGAAATGACGCCCTCTACGGCCATGGCGAGCGACATGCAGCGTGAACAGTCCTTTGGCGATGTCATTGCGGGTTTTGGCGCCGATGACCGTCGGGCCGGCGACCAGCGCCTCCAGTGCCGTAGACAGCGTCTCGGCATAGACGCGCGCTTGCGCCTCGCCGAACTGCTTCACCGTCCAGCGCAGGATGTCCTGGAAATCGGCCTCCGCGGCCGCCGTGAGGCGGACCGGCCAGGGGCGCGTCCCCGCCGTCACTTGGAGCGTGGTCCAGAGCCTTTCCCGGCGATTGTCTTGTCAACCATTGAGGCAAGATGACGGTTGAGCGCGGCTGGCGACTCGAAGCTGCGGAACCGTCCCGCGTCGATGTCGGCGATGCCGATGCGCGCGGCTTCGCGCAGCGCCTTGAGACGGACCTTCTCCTCTGCCTCCCGGCTCTCAAGTAGTCGCAGCCCTTCGCGCAGCACTTCGCTCGCGTTCTGGTAACGGCCGGAAGCAACGAGCCGTTCGACCAGGGCCGCCTGATAGTCCGTGAGGACGACATTGCGCGTCGGCATGAACAACACTCCATAGTGACTCGAATGGTCATTGGCATCTTATGCCATAAGACTTCCTTTCGACAAGCCCGGGCGGAGAGCGCGGTGTGCGCAGCGGGTTGAGGACGCTCCTGGGGTGGCAAGCCAATCTCCGAGGCAGGATGCCGTGACACAAGCGGCAAAGGCCAGTAGGAAAACAAGGGCTGCGGACTACAGCGCAAGCGACGTGGTGGACAAAATACCGCAGTTGACCCGGAGAGCTTCTAGCGATTCCGGGAGAGGCAATACAGCGCAAGTGGACGCGAACGGCAGCTTTGAGCGCCACGTCAAGCCGGCCCATATGTCCGGAATGGGTCTGAAGCGACCGCAAAAACGGTCACAGGAATGGCGGCGGACAGAGGGCTTACCGATTAAAGGTTGTGGCAGGCAAAAGCAAGCGATTCGGCTGCCCTGGAAAAGACATAAACCCAAAGTGTTGGTAGAAAGTTCTCGCCGAGTCATCTTTTGCATCGACGACAATCCCAGCGACCGCGAGTACCGCGCTCGCCTGCACCACCTTTTGGCAAGCGTCGGCTAAAAGGATCGAACCGAGGCCCTTTCCTTGAAATTTCTCATCTACGGCCAGGCGGCCGATCAACGCCACTGGCACAGGATAACGGGGCAGTTTACGTGCGAGCGCTGTAGGAAGGTCCGAACAACTCACGCCGCCAGCGCTAAGGGTAAAATAACCCGCTAGGTGGTGTACATTGTCTTCTGGCACAACGACAAAGACGCGCGCCAGATCGCGTCGTACATCCTGTGATGCGTATCGCCTGATATACTCATCAAGGGCGTGTTGTCCGCAGCAAAAGCCTGTCGTATCGACCGCTGCATCGAGCGGCCCGATACGAAAGGCCGTCACCGACGGACCTGTTTAGCGTGACGCTTGACAGCACGTTTTAGGGCCGCATTAGGCTCGACGGGCGTATCTAGGGCGGCGAGAAAAGCCTTAAAATTCATCGGATTTAAGGTAATTGACTCATGCGTCTGTATGACTTGTTCAGCCGAGGCCAAGGCGTGCGAGAGCACGAATTCGGACACGCTGACATGCGTATAGGCGGCGGCCTTGTCGAGCAACTGTCTTGCCCGATTATCGCAGCGGATGTTAAGGCGGCTTTCCTTGATCGTTGAGGCGCTCATATCAGACTCCAGAAATCGGACGCAGGATATTGTGCGCCATTTGTACTCACGTTGCAAGGCAATCCGGAACGATCTAGCGAAAGTCGGGTGAAGGTCAGCAAGAGGGCAGAAGCCGATCAAACTGAGACACTACCCTCGCGGCGCGAGTCACGCGGAATAGGGCGCGCTACTGGCAGGGACATGGCGTAACCACTACACTGACCGCGAGAAGCTGATGAACCTTCCTTTTCCGGTGCGATTGTTTCTCGCCGCGCTGGCGAGTCTGGCGCTCGCCTCCGCCTTGTGGGTGCTCTTGTACGCGACGGACCTGGCCTTCGCGGTCTGGGAAGGGCTGCGGTCGTTACCGCTCTTGGTTCAGCTTTCCTACGCGGCAGTGATCCTCGCGCTCGCGGGCGGATTCACCTGGCTGGTGTGGCGCTTGCTGCGGCCGCGTAAACCCTCCCCGGCTCGCCCGTTACCCGCGCCCCTTGATGACCGCGCGCTGGAAGCGCGGATCGCCGAGGCCGAGCGGCGCGGCGCCAACACAGGCGAGGCGCGGGCCGAGCTGGCCACGCTTTTCGAGCGGCGCACGGGAGCGCAGGTCTTTATCGCGCTCTTTGGCGAGAGCAGCAGCGGCAAATCCTCGCTCATCCGGGCCTTGCTCCCCGGCTGTGAGGCCGTGACCGATGCGCGCCGTGGAACGACTCAAACGCTGACACGCTATGCATGGAGCCGCCCTGACGGGACACCGATCCTGCTCACCGATCTACCGGGCCTGAACGTGACCGAGGGCGGCGACGAAAGCGCGTGGCGTGAGGAAGCCCTGCGGGCCCACGTCGTCATCTACCTCACCGACGGTGATCTCACCCGCGATCAGTATCTGGAGCTACAATACCTCGCCCGTTTTCAGAAACCCGTTATCCTGGCCTTGAACAAAATCGACCACTATATCCGGGATCAGCGTGAAGCCTTGCGCATGAGGTTGGCCACGCGCGTGGCGCCTCTGGGCGATATCGACATCGTCGCTATCTCGGCAGGGGGTATGCGTCCAGTCGTCAAGGTACGCGCCGATGGCCGCGAAGAGCTTGCTTCCGCCGCGGTTCTCATCGAGATCGACGCTCTCGTTCGGTCTCTCGACCGTATCCTCCGGCGCGGCACCACCGCGATCAGCGCATCGCGTGACTCGGCCGTGTGGCGCTTGGCGGCGCATAAGCTCGATCGGGCAATCGTGGTACGCCGGGAGGCCCACGCACAAGAGATCATCGACGACTACACGCGCAAGGCCGTGCTCGGAGCGGTGGTCGCGATCAGCCCCGGCACGGATTTGCTGATCCAAGGCTATCTCGGCATAGGCCTGGTGCGCGCGCTGTGCCAGGCCTATGACGTGAGTCCACGCGAGGTGGATGTGTCGCGCTTCCTCAAGCTCGCTTCCGACCAGGTGCGCAAGACCTTGCCGCTGGTGCTGACGGTCGCCGGAAACGTTTGCAAGGCCTTTCCCGGCGTGGGGACCTTGGCCGGGGGGCTTTTGCATGCGGTCGGTTACGGGATAATCTTCGAGAGTCTGGGCCGCGCCATCGCCGCTACCCTGACCGAACATGGGGCGCTCATCGTATCACCCGCTCTGCGGGCTTTTGAGGACAAAATAACCGATGATCTGGAAGCGCGTGCTCGCCGCCTTGCTGCCCTGGCGCAAGAACGCAAGTCCTGAAGCCGCCGCCGCCGGGCCTGCCGGCCACGTCGATCTCGCCCGCGAGAGCTTGCAGTCCTTACTTGCGGACCGCAACCTGCCGGCGCCGGTCCGGCGCGGACTCGCCGCCGAGCTTGCCGGGGTGCAGGCAATGCTCGACAAGCTCGAACACGGACACATCCACATCGCGGTGTTCGGGCGGGTCGGCGTGGGGAAGTCCGCGCTGCTCAACGCCCTGCTGCATGAGACGCGGTTCAGCACCAGCCCGCTGCATGGGGAAACACGAGAACCGCAATCCGCCGTCTGGCAAGAATCGAACGACGGGGGATTGTTTCTCATCGACACGCCCGGCATCAACGACATCGACGGCGAGGAACGCGAACGCCAAGCGTGCGCCGTGGCGGCACGCGCCGATCTCGTCCTGTTCGTGGTCGACGGCGATTTATCGGGAACGGAAATG
Organism: Pseudomonadota bacterium; assembly: GCA_030859565.1. NCBI lineage: Bacteria > Pseudomonadati > Pseudomonadota > Pseudomonadota bacterium. Next base: position 2,080 of record JALZJW010000005.1, on the reverse strand, counting down.
CAAGCCTTGCGGGTCCTCATCGCGGCGCATCGGCCGGTGCTCTTGGTCTTCAATAAGATCGATCGCTACACGGATTCCGATCGGGCGCTGCTTTTGAATCATCTCAAGCTCCGCGGCGCGGGTCTCGTCCCGCCCGACCATATCGTATGCACCGCGGCGGAACCGGCCGAGCGCATCTACCTCGAGGCCGATGCCCATGGCCGTGAAATCGAAACGCGGCGTCCCGCGGCCGCCGATGTGGAAAGCTTACGGAGCGCGCTCTGGTCGATCTTAGAAGCCGAGGGAAAGACCCTGATGGCGCTCAATGCGACGCTCTTCGCCGGATCGGTGTCCGATGCCATCGGCCAGCGGATCGTGGCAATCAAGAAAGAGTTAGCCGACCGGCTCATTAGAAAATATTGTGTCGCCAAAGGCATGGTCGTGGGGCTCAACCCGGTGCCGATTTCGGACCTGGTGGCGGCCGGGCTCGCCGATGTCGGCCTGGTGTTCCATCTTGCACGCATCTATGGACTCCCGGTCACCACCGCCGAGGCGGGCGGATTGCTGCGGACCATCGCCGCGCAAATGGCGCTGGTGATGGGCACCGTCTGGGCCGTGCACTTCGTCGCTTCGGCCATGAAGGGCGGCACGGGGGGCCTGTCGACGTTGGTGACCGGGACGGCCCAAGGCGCGGTGGCTTATTACTCGGCCTACGTCGTCGGGCGCGCCGCGCAGAGATATTTCGCGCTCGGCCGTTCGTGGGGACCGAACGGCCCCAAGCGCGTTGTGCAGGAAATCCTCGAAAGCCTTGATCGCGAGTCGCTCCTCGGCGAGGCGCGCGAACAGATCGCTCAGCGCCTGCGGTATTCGGCGACGGATTAACCGGGTAGTGCGGTGCATTAGCGGGATCGCGGCGGTTGCTGACGTATACCCCGCTGCGGATCTCGCCTATCCGCGCCACCCCTAATCGTCCACCTGGTCCATCACCAACACCGCCGCCCCTTCGATGGCGCCCTCGCGCAGCCGCCGGAGCGCCTCGTTGGCTTCTTCCAGCGCGAACGCCTGCACGTAGGTCTTGATCGGGACCTGCGGGGCGATCGAAAGAAGCTCTTCGGCGTCTTGACGGGTCAGGTTGGCGACCGAGCGAATGACCCGCTCCTCCCAGAGCAAGCGGTAAGGGAACGCGGGGATATCGCTCATGTGGATGCCGCCGCAGACGATCACCCCGCCTTTGCAGGTCGCCCGCAAGGCATCGACGATGAGCGCGCCCGCGGGTGCGAAGATGAGCGCCGCATCGAGCGCCTCGGGCGGGCGCTCCCCGGACTCGCCGGCCCATACCGCGCCTAAACCCCGGGCGAACGCCTGCCCCTCGACATCACCTGGGCGCGTGAAGGCATAGATCCGCTTGCCTTGATGGACGGCGACCTGGGCGATGATATGGGCCGCGGCGCCGAAGCCATAGATCCCGATGTGCTCCGCCTTCGCTCCGGCCAAGCGATAGGAGCGATAACCGATGAGCCCGGCACAAAGAAGCGGTGCAAGCTCCGCATCAGCGTAGCCCTCCGGCAATCGAAAGCAGTAGTTTTCATGCGCTAGCGCGTACTCCGCGTAGCCTCCATCGACGGTATAGCCGGTGAAAAGCGCCTTATCGCAGAGGTTCTCCTGCCCTCTGCGGCAATACCGGCAACTGCCATCCGTCGATGCGAGCCAGGACACCCCCACTCTCTCGCCTGCGGCAAGGCGCCGTACCTCGGCGCCCGTCCCGACGATGACACCGACGATCTCGTGGCCCAGGATCACAGGCAGTTTCGGCTCGCTGAGATCGCCGTCCAGGACGTGCAGGTCCGTGCGGCACACGCCACAGGCACGCACCCGGATCAAGACCTGCTCCGGGCCGGGTTCGGGTACCGGCATCTGCATGGAGCGCAACGGCTGGCGGGCTGCTTCGAGCACCATGGCCCTCATCCGATCTGGAATGGTCATCCGCTAAGGAACCTCTGCAAAAGTCCACGATCTGATCGGTAGGTTGACCGCACAGAGCCGAGGACGACAATGAGCAAACAGATGACACTGGGCACGGGTTTCGAGAAGTACAGCAAGA